>NZ_BSEF01000019.1:0-74094 GCF_027925545.1 Sphingobium sp. BS19 | reverse complement strand
GCTTTTTCTGATAGTCGTAAGAACAATATTGGCTGCCACGATCCGAATGAAAAAAGCAGCCTTCCGGAGGCTGGCGCAGGCGCACCGCCATATCCAGCGCTCTGATCGCCAAGTCCTTCTTCATTCTGTCGCTGACTGCCCAGCCCACGACGCGACGGCTATGCAGGTCGAGAATGACGGCAAGGTAGAGCCAGCCTTCTGAGGTCCAGATATAGGTGATGTCGCCCGCCCACTTACGGTTGGGCGCATCGGCGGCGAAGTCGCCGTCCAGCCAGTTCGCTGCGACCCCCAGGCGATGGTGGCTGTCGGTCGTGACCTTGTGCTTGCGCGTGCGGACCGGCTTGATCCCGTTGATTTTCATCAGCCGCCCGACCCGGCGTTCGCCAACGTCGAGCCCAACCTCTTTGAGTTCCATGGTCATCCTCGGACGACCATAGCTGCCAAGGCTGAGGCTGTACTGTTCCCTGATATGGGCCAGCACTTTCATATCCGTCCGCTCCCGCCGACTGATCGGTCGCGAGCGCCAGGAACGATAGCCGCGCTCACTGACAAGCATGACACGGCAGAGCAGTTCAACGGGCCATCGGTGCCGCCAGCTATGCACAAAAGCGAACTTCACGGCTTTTGGCTCGCGAAGAACTGCGTGGCCTTCCTAAGAAACAGCCATATCAGGCTCCCCAGGCATTTCGTGCAGGATGAAGCCGAAGGCCTTGGCGCGGCGCTGCAGATTTCCGATCACCCGACTGCGATAGCGCTCCTCATATTGTGAGGCGCCGGGATCATGATACGCCATGCCGTGGCGCAGGCTGTTATAGAACAGCACGGCGATTTTGCGTGCGGTTGCGGTGACCGCTTTTGCTTTTCCAGCGCGCGCCGACAGCCTTCGGTAAAAAGCGCCCAGCGCGGTGTCACTTCGACCGATGGTGGTTGCGGCCAGACGCAGGAGTGCTGCAGCGCGGCTCGAAGATCGTCGGGTTTTGGACGACAGCAACTTACCCCCCGATATCTTGTTGCCTGGTGCCAGGCACAACCAAGACGTAAAATGCTTCGAACTGGGCCATGCGGCAAGATCGGTGCCGCACTCGCCAACCAGTTTGAGCGCGAGCGAAGGGCCGATTCCGTGGATCTGTGTCAGGTCGACGCCCAGCACGCGATAGAGCGCTGACCGGACCTCGAAGTCGGGCGTGTTCACCTGTCGCCTTTTGGTCCGGACTTTTGGGAGTTGGCGAACATCATGTCCCTCGTTGATTTCGAGCGCCTTGAGTGCGATCTCAAGCTTTCGATCACATTCGAGAACTTTGGTTTGGTAGAAGTCGAACAGGGCCAGAGACTGGCCAAGCGCGAAGATATGTTCGTCGCGCCAGTTCCCCGATAATGCCGCACAGATGGTCTCAATAGTCGCGTGGCAGCGGACGTCGCGCATTTGTGCCAGCGTGCTGGGCGTACGTTCCCCGCTCACAATGGCCCTGATTATCCGCATTCCTGTCACGCCGGTAATGTCGGAGACGACGTGATGGAGTTGCACATTCATTTCCATCAGCGCCTTCTGCATGTGCTGAATATGTGAGGCAGCATATTCGATCAGCCGCTCGCGCTGCCGCAGATAGGCACGCATGGTCGCCACGCCCGCCTCGGGACGGAAACTCCCCCGCAGCAGCCCGTAGCTGTGCAGGCGTTGCAACCATGCAGCGTCACTGACGTCGGTTTTGCGACCCGGTACATTCTTGGCATATCGCGCATTGACCAGGATCACCTCAAAGCCGTGTCCTTCAAGCACTTCATAGGCCGGAATCCAGTAAACACCGGTCGATTCCATCGCGACAGTAGTGACGCCATATGTCTTGAACCAGCGGGCCATATCATGGAGATCGCCGGTGAATGTGCCAAACGCTCGTACCGGATTATCGTCGGCGTTGGGATTTATGGCCGCCATATGCATAGTCGACCCGATGTCGATGGCAGCGGCGCGCGGATTGACCATAGACAACGCGCCGGATTTTGATCGTTCCATTCCAAGTCCTCCTTCAAAACAGGAGGGTATGGGCGATGCTAAACGTCATCTTCCTAACCGGGATCGCCGCAAGACGGCGTCACCACTCTCAAGTACGCAAACACCCACGGGCCACGTTTTTTAACGGGGTATCATGCCTCCAATAAGCCATCGGCCGCGACCCTCCCGACCGCACCATAGCACGACCCGTTTCTACCGCGCACAGGCGGGCTCAGCCGGCGACGGTTTTTTAGCACTTCCCTCTCCTCCCGCAGCACACGGTTCTCAAGGCGAAGGCGTTCATTCTCACGCGCCAGATCTGCCTGCGGCGCTGCCGCCAGGTCAGATGGCCGATACTGTGACACCCATTTGCCCAGTGTCGACTTACCTATCCCCAAATCCGATGCGACCCGGTCGCGGGGTAACCCGCTGGTCAGCGCGATGCGCACCGCCTCCTGCTTGAACTCTTCTGTGTGCTTGATCATCTCGTCGGGCTCCTGTTGCGAGCTCTAATCGCTCAGGTGACCGGCGCAAATCCGTTACAAGTCCAAACAGCCAGCGCTCGACGATCAGAACTGCAGCTTCGACCTTTGCCTTGTCGCGCGGTCGCCGTGGTCGCGTCGGCAGCACCGTGCTGTCGTAATGCGCAGCCATTTCGGCATAGCTGCGGTTGACCTGAGGATCGTACAGGCATGCCTTGATGACCGCGACCTTGGCATTGTCGGGCACGAACAACGCGGGCGCACCACCGAACATCGACAGCGCGCGCGTATGGGCTGCCAGCCGGAGGATCGATCGCATGTCTTTCACGTCGGTTCGTCTCGTCTGCTTCCGCCTTGGCATCACCCCTCCCATCGCAACGATGAGGAGCAACAATGCCAGAGCGGCGCATCACAAAGCCTAACCTTGATCCCGTCCCAAACCCTGTCCGGGATTTAGCGGAATCACTGTCCCGTATTTAATGAAATGCCTGTCCGCGACTTAGGTCGTGGTGACGATTTAACTATCGGAGCCATATAGCGATGGCAGCGAGTTTGACGAAGCCCATGAAGTTGGCGAGCAGCTTGTCGTATCGGGTTGCCACCCGTCGGAACTGCTTGAGTTTGGCGAAGAAGCGCTCGACGCGATTGCGCTCTTTGTAGAGTTCGCTGTCGTAGTACCGTTGCGTCTTTCGATTACGCTTGGGCGGGATAACGACATCTGTTTGCTGATTCCGAGGCAAGCCGCCCCCTCATTCCGAATTGATGCCGCCCCCATGTTCCGAGAAATAGTCGCCCCCTGATTCCGAGATGATGTCGCCCCCTTGCGGGGTGGGTCTGCCCGGGTTCGCTGGCGGGGTTATGTTCGCTCTTTTGGATGTGTCCGAGGAGTTGAGCGATGCCGGCGGAAAGGGTGAGCATGCGGCGTGTCCGCGAGATATTGAGATACCGGTTCGAACAGGAACTGGGCTACAAGGCGATATCGCTGCGGGTGGGCGCAGTGCCCTCGACAGTGCGCGCGACCCTGAAGCGGGCAGCGGATGCGGGCCTGAGCTGGCCGCTGGATGATGCACTTAGCGATGCAGCGCTCGAGGCATCGCTATATCGCGATGCGGGCAAGAAGACGGGACATCGCCGTTGTCCGGAACCCGACTGGGCGCAGCTCCACCGCGAGTTGAAGCGCAAGCATGTAACATTGCAGGTGCTGTGGGACGAGTATATCGCGGAGCATCCCGACGGCTATCGATATAGCCGATTTTGCGATCTGTATCGTAGCTGGGCCATGAAGTTGCCGGTTACGATGCGGCAGAACCATGCACCTGGGGAGAAGCTGTTCGTCGATTATGCCGGGGACAAGATCGGGATCGTGGTCGACCGGCTGACTGGCGAAATCCGTGATGCCCATATCTTCGTGGCAGTGCTCGGTGCATCCAGCCTCACATACGCTGAAGGAAGCTGGACCGAGACTCTGCCGGACTGGCTGACCTACGAGCAGGGTTTGTCGGTACGGGCCGTGTCAGAGCGGCTGAAGCTGAGCAAGACGACAGTGTCGACGTACCTGCTGCGCGCGCGGCAGGCGGGGCTAACAGTCTGGCCATTGCCGCCGGGCTATGACGATGACGCTGCGGTTGAACGGCTTGTATTCCGGCGTGTGGGCCGCCCTGCGCAGGATCGGGAAGAACCGGATTGGCCGCTCGTTGCGCGGGAGATCAAGCGCAAGGGCGTGACGCTGGTCTTGCTATGGCAGGAATATCGGGCCGCTCATCCCAACGGGTACGGCTATACCTGGTTTTGCGATCGATTCCTGTCCTTCCAGCGGCGGACCCATGTCAGCTTCCGCAATCGGCATGAGGCGGGCGCCGTGATGCAAACCGACTATGCTGGTCAAACCGTTCCGCTGATCGATCCTGTGACTTGCGTCATCACCCCGGCGCAGATCTTCGTGGCGGTTCTTGGCGCTTCCTCGTTCACCTTTGCGATGGCAAGCCTGAGCCAGCAGCTGCCGGACTGGATCGACGCTCAGTGCCGTGCGCTGAGCTTTATCGGCGGGGTCCCGCGCGCGATTGTGTGCGACAATCTCAAGTCAGGCGTTGTCAAAGCGCTATGGTTCGAGCCCACGCTCAGCGCGACCTTTGCAGCGATGGCCGAGCATTACGATACGACGATCCTGCCAACCCGGAGCCGGCGACCACGCGACAAAGGAAAGGTCGAGGGCGCTGTGTTGATAGTAGAGCGCTGGATCCTGGCGCGTCTGCGCAATCGGCGCTTCTTCAGCCTGGCGGATCTCAATGCTGCGATCGCGGACCTGCTGGTTGATCTCAATGATCGGCCCATGCGCCATGTCGGCAAATCCCGCCGGGCGATCTTCGAGGAGATCGAACGGACAGCTCTGGCAGCGTTGCCCACGTCAGTGTTCGAATATGCCGAGTGGAAAACGGCCCGCGTTCACCCTGATTATCATATCGAGGCGGATAAGACCTTCTACTCGGTACCGCATCGGCTGATCGGCCGGCAGGTGGATGTTCGGCTGACGCACCGGGTGGTAGAAATCTTCTACGATCATGTGCGGGTCGCCAGCCATATGCGGACATCGCAGCGCCGCGGGCATGTCACGGTGAACGAGCATATGCCCAAGTCGCATCAGCGCTATGCGAACATATCACCAGCAAGCCTGATCGAACGTGCCAGGAAAACCGGTCCTAACACAGCGATGTTCGTGGAAAGGTTGATGGTCGACAAGCCGCACCCCGAGCAGGGTTATCGCTCTGCTATGGGCATCCTCTCCCTTGCTCGGCGCTATGAGCACGATCGGCTCGAAGCGGCCTGCGACCGGGCGCTGGTGATCGGTGCCGTCACCTACTCTTCAGTCAACGCCATCCTCAAAGCCGGGCTCGACAAGATCCAGCCGACAACGGGGCCGCTCAAACCAACACCGGCGCACGGCAACATCCGTGGCGGGTCCTATTACCAATAATGAAAGGACGATCTTGTGCTGACGCATCCTACCCTTGATCAAATGCATAGCTTGGGGCTAGCGGGCATCGCGGCCGCGTGGCGCGACATTGCCGAGCAGGACACTTCAGGCGACCTGACCCGCGACGAATGGCTCGGGCTCATGCTGGACCGCGAGATCGCCGCTCGTGCCGACCGGCGGCTGACCAACCGGCTTGCCAGCGCAAAGCTTCGCTTCGTCGACGCCTGTATCGAGAATGTCGACTTCGCCGCACGCCGAGGCATGGACCGACGTAATATCCTCTCACTCGCGCAAGGCGCGTGGCTCAATGCCCGCGAAAATCTCATCATCACTGGCCAAACCGGCACAGGAAAGACGTGGCTGGGTTGCGCATTCGGGCGACAAGCGGCGCGTCAGGATCACTCCGTCTTATATCTGCGCATGCCGCGCCTGTTCGAAGATCTTGCACTCGCGCGCCTCGACGGTCGCTTCCCACGCGTGGTCGACAAACTTGCACGCGTCCAGCTGCTCATTCTCGACGACTGGGGCACGCACAGCCTCAATGATCAGCAGCGTCTCGACCTCCTGGAAATCTTCGAAGAACGTTACCGCCGGAAATCCACTTTGATCACTGCCCAGCTCCCCGTGGCGGCATGGCACGAAATGATCGGCGAGCCGACCATCGCCGACGCCATCCTCGATCGCATCATCCATAACGCTCATCGCATCGCCCTCGAAGGCGACAGCATGCGACGACAAAAAGCGCCTTCAGGCTTGACCCAGGATCCAAATCCGGAAATCACTCAACCCTAACAGCAACCAGGCATCCAATGCCTAAACCAGCTGTCCCGGATTTACTGAAGCGCTTGTCCGGGATTTAGCGAAGCAGCTGTCCGACTTTTGCGAAATACGCATAGCTGGCGGCATCGTTGGCCCGTTGAACTGCTCTGCCGTGTCATGGATGTCAGTGAACGCGGCTATCGATACGCCCTGCCGATGTAGTTCGAGGATCATCATCAATTCTCCAAGTCGGATCATCGGCCCCGTCTCCGCGTCTGCAAAGGAGATGAGGACAATGTTGGCTCATCTCATTCTGCCGGGGCTAGCCCCGGCAGAATGAGATGAAGGGGCCACCAACTAGGGAATTTTCAAAGCCCACTTTTGCGGAGAATTGCACGACCGATGACAGGTGGCAGGCGGGCTTCGCCCAGATGCCTTTCGATCCGGCGTCGGTCCCGTTCTGCGATCTCATGCTCAGCGAGCGCTGCAAGCAAACGGGCACCAGGCCAGCCTTCCTTGTCGGCCCGCGTGGTAAAGTCGGGCCAGATCAGTTTGATTGCGGGCAGACGCAGGTCGTTGAGGATGAGGCTCAGGCGCTGGGCGTCGATAGCGGGAGCGTTCCGGCTCATGCGGCTTCTCCCGCCAGGAGAACATCATAGGTGACCAGGGGGACCAGTTCCACCACCACGTCGGGAAGCGCCGCCGGATCGGGAGCGAAGCGTATCCGCAAGGCATCCATGTCGGGGAAACGGTCGGCAGCCACTTCGGCTGCCAGCAGTTCCGCGAGTTCGGCTTGCCTCGGAATCAGCAACGGAAGTCGCTAATGCATTACAGCGTCACTTTTGGCGATTATCCGATCTGTCGATCCTCCGTCCCGTTAGCAGGCCTTTGGCGCCCGTGCCTTCGAACTTGAACTCGAAGTCTCTCCAGGTTTTCCTCCAGCGTCGCGCCACGTATCTTTCTCCCGGTCTTGCTGCATCATCGAGCATGATAAGGCCTCCCGGTGCGATACGTTCGAAAAGGCGTTCCGCCATTCCTCGGGTAAAGGGATGAATTGACCAAGGCGGTCCATCTATGACAAGCAGATCAATTGTCTGTGGAAGGTCGTGCAAGGCATACCATAATCCAGGCCAGGCCTGGTCCCGAAAGTTCAGCGGAGCATGGCTGAAACTTGCCGACAGGTGGTGCTCAGCGAGCCAAATGCCCATCTGCTCAACGAACGGTTCATACTGATCGTAGCTGTATAAATGCCCGCCACCGTGAAGCGACAATGCTTTGGCGATAACCAGCGAAGTTACTCCGGAACCTAGTTCCACAACATTTTTCGGTTGTCGGACTTCAATCTCATCAACAATCCTGTGAAGAAGGTAAGTATCTGCTTTCCAGCTGCCAAGATGAGGCAAGGCGTCCTGTTCAAGGTTTATACGCTCAAGAACAGCATTTTTTTCAGCTTTGTTTCCCCCATAAAGGCTTTTCAACAGCCAAGGCCATTGGATGAGCGCAAAGAATAGCTGGAACAGGGTTTCGCCCTTTGTGCGCGCGGTGCCTGTTTCCCGCGGCATCTTTTTGGCCAGCATGCCGGTCAGATTTCTGGTCGTCAACTTTCGTCACCTTCGTTATGGATAGCAGTCCAGTGAGCGAGGCAGCAGCCAGTTACCGAGTGTCATCTTAGGCAAACCCACCAATGTATGGCGCTCTGCACAGCAAGTCGTCCGACCCTCGATGATCAGGAGCAAATCTCTTCTCCCATGCTCGTCCCTCTAGGAGCTGGACTGGCGCCCTAAAAAGCCGAGAATTGCGGCAGAAAAGGCGTCGTTTGCATCGCCTGCGACCATATGCGTGGCATCGATAATGTCGGTATATTCAGCATGCGGTGCCAGTTCGCGCAGATGTTCGACAGCGCCTTCCGAGACAAGATCACTGGATCCGCCCCTGATCAGATGCAGCGGTAGCGTCAAATTAGCGGCAGCCTTGTATAATATATTGACTTGCTGCTCCTGATGCGCGGTGTCGCTGCAATGTGCAGCCACCATATTGCGAATAAATGCTGGATCCCAGTGCCAGTAATAGCGGCCATCCTCTTTCTGCCGGAGATAGTGCCGTAGGCCATCGCCCGCTCTGCGCTTGCGACGATGTGGCATGTAGCGCGCAATGACTTGTGCAGCTTCTTCCGGAGACGAAAAGCCAGTCTCGACATGTTCTTGCATGAAGCTGACCACCCGCATCACGCCGCCCGGCTCGATACGCGGGGCTATATCTACAAGAGTGAGCGATGCGAAGCTGCCTGGGGCGAGGTCTCCTTCTGCTATCATTCCGGCAAGGCCGCCGAGGGAGGCGCCTACCAGAGCCGGTTTGCGATCCATTCCTGATGCTACCGCGACGAGATCGGCCGCAAAGTCGCGCACGTCATACGCACCTGCGCTCGACCAGTCGCTGTCGCCATGCCCACGCATGTCTATAGCGATAGCGCGAAACCCCGCCTCGACCAGATCTTGCACTACCCGCTTCCAGGCGCGGCGAGTCTGACCCGCCCCGTGGGCAAGCAAGACGGGCATCGCCCTGCATTCGCCCTTCACTTCAGCAGCCAGGCTGATACCAGCGGCTCCATCGATTTTGCAGTTCTTCCCGGTCATCCACCAGTCTCGATCCTGCAGGCCCGATTGAAGATAAACCCCTTAGTCCATTTTTGGCTCTGCCTTTGCGCCACTTCAGGACGTTGCATCCACTCACGCGCGAAGAATTGAGAGGGTCGTTCTATCGTCCTGAGTTCGTGCTTCACAGAAGCTGATTGCGCGCCTGTGCATGAAGACGAGGGTCGGTCTGTTCCTGAGCGGTCGATCGCGATCATCTATTTCCTTTCCTCAGTCGTGGGACGGTAGTCAGGTAGTTTGGGAGATCCCACGCCTTCCCGGTCAATCTTCTTGGCCGCATCGCCCATGCGTCGAACTGGTTCGCGAACGGCGCGGGCGGTTTCGGCGATTTGTTGCGCATCCCCTTCCAATTGCCTGATCCGGGGCCGTGCGTGCGAAATGGATAGGCCCAGAGACCGGGCTTTGCCTTCGGCATCATGCAAGGGCCGGCCGAGGCTGTCGTGAAGACCGCCCCGCGATGCCTCGAGCCTCAGGCGAAGCCTCTCCGCGTCGTCTCCCGCCCGAGCCATTACATTCCCTAGAGAATGGATCCTGTCTTCCTGCAGGGCCTCCCCCGCGATTTGACTGACATCGCTTTTCCAGTTCCGCGAGCGCAGCGCGAGTTGGCCAAGACGTTCCTCGATGGATCGCTGACCGGCAGGGTCCAGCTTCTTTGAGATGCTATCGGCACCTGACGATATCTTGGCGATCATCTCGCCTGGATTGAGGTCGCCGCTGAGGAGGCCGCCGGTCTTCACTGGTACAAGCGGGAATGGCTGTCCCGCTTGAACTGTAAGTGCTGGTTCACGCTTGTTGCTTCCCGCCAGGCTTATCTCTGCCGATCCATCGAAGAATGATTTATCGACCGACGCTGTCACGCCGCGATGGAGTAAGATGTCCTTGGTAAGGACGAACCGGACCACGACCGTATCCGGATTTGAAGGTTGGAGCCGGACCTGGGTTACTTTCCCAACGGGAACACCAAGAAGGTTGACGCCCGATCCGATTTGAACGCCGTCAACCGATTGTTTAAACTGCACCTCATACGTGGCCCCGTCAGCCTCACGTGACTGGATGAGCCACAGGGTGAACCCAATGACGGCGGTTATGAGCAGGCCGACAACAAGGCTCACCTTCAACCAGTTCGAACGCGTTTCCATGTGACCTAGAAATCCTGGAGCCGGTAGCGCGACAAATGAGCTTTTAATTTTCGCGAGATTTGGAACGTGATCACCGCCGCTTCACTCGTTCGCCAATTGCCAGGGCAATGGAAAGCACCGCCAGCAGCCCGGCGATGATCGGTTCCGAGGCGAAAAGGATTGCAGCACATATTCCCAATGCTGCGGGGTAGAGCTGGGGAGTGGCTCTGCTGTTGCGCTCATCGCCGCGCAATCGTTCAAGATCCCTGGGTGCGATACTGACGGTGATCGATCCGGTACGCGCAACTCTCTCGATCTGTCCCACCAGGCTCGGCGTTGACAAGGCGGCTCTTCCAAGCGCTGCAAACAGCTTGCCCGCTTCGCCACGCAATCGCGCCGGACTCGTTCGCTCGCGCATCAGTTCCTTTGCCAGCGGAGCCAGTTCTCGAGTGATGTCGAATGTCGGATCGATGCGCCGGACAAATCCCTCTGCCGTGAGCAGCGTCCGGAGCACCAGTGCCAGATCGGGCGGGAGCGCGAGATGAAAGTCGCGCAGTATCGCAAAGACGATTTGGAAAATGTCGGTAAGGTCAATTTGCTCGAGCAGAACATTGCTGAAACGGTTGATCAGTTCGGCCAGGGCCTCTTCCAGCCTGACACGGTCAACATCAGGGTCGCCCGCCCAAAGCAGCAGAATATCGACGACCCCGCCTGTGTCCTCCGCCGCGATCGCCAGGCCAAGCCGTACCAATTCTTCCCGGCGTCGTGGCAGAAGCGTCCCCACCGCTCCGAAGTCGATAAGCCCCAGCGTTCCGTCCTCCAGGAAAAAGACGTTGCCGGGGTGGGGATCGGCGTGGAAATGACCATTGATGACGATCATGTGGAGGATCGCCTGCGCATAGGTGCTGGCGAGGCTAATGAGATCAAGGTCGCTTTGCCGCGCCGCCTCCAGATTGCTTGCCGGAACGCCTCGAAACCGCTCCTGTATGTTGACACGCCTGCCGGACAACTCCCAGTCAAAGCGAGCCGTTCGCACGCCGAAAGCTTTGAGATACTCTCCGATCGTATCGCTGGCGCGAGCTTCCGCGCCAAGGTCCATTTCCCGATCGATACTTTCAGCGAAGTGGCGCAGCAGTTCGTCCGGCTTTAGTCGCGCGATCTCGGGGATGCGGCGCTCTGCGATCCGGGCGACGCGGCGCAGCAGCCGAAGGTCGGCGTCGACAATCCGCTCGATCCCGGGACGACGGACCTTGACGATAACGTCCCGGCCGTCGAGCAGCGTTGCTGCATGGACCTGAGCGATCGAGCCGGCCGCAATCGCTTCGTCTTCAAAGGAGGCGAAATAGCTTTCCACAGTTCCGCCGATCGCCTCTTCGATAAGTGGTCGCACGGTGGCGAACGGCAGCGGCGGAACCCGGTCCTGAAGTTTCGAAAGCGCATCGATCCAATCGGGCTCCAGCAGATCACTTCGCATTGCAAGAATCTGCCCGAACTTGACCGCTGCAGGACCGATATCTTGCAGCAGCGCAACGACTGCTTCTGGTCGAGCGCTATCAAATGGTTCCTCACCACCCAGTCTGAGACCTAGCCGGGAGGCCATTCCCTTGAGGCCGTGTCGCCCGAACAGAAGCAGGATTTGTGCGAACCGCTCCCGCTCCTTCAATGCGACCGCTTCAGGCCCGTCCATCAAATGAGGATCAGCCATCATTATGTGCCTTGAGCGTGGGGACGCGACCTTGGCGGAAGCCAGCTTGCGTTTCGAGTTGATCCACGACCTTGTCGAGGTGAAGGATCGCCCTATCCAATGCTTCCAGTTCTTCCGCGGTCAAGCTGCCGAAGGTCTTCGCCACAATGCCATCGTAGAGTGGCAGGGCCTGCTCCAGCATCGCCCTGCCTGCGTCCGTGATTTCCACGAGCTTTACACGACGGTCCTCTTCAACGGGCGAGCGCGTGACCAGATCATTCTGCTCCAACCAGTCAATCGCCTGGGTTACCGTGCGCGGGGCCTGATCGAAGAAGCTTGCAATATCGGTTGAGCGGCTGGGTTGCTCGGCGAGATATACCAGCAGCTTAAGACGGGCCATCGATGCACCTTGGGACGCAAGGTGCGTGTCGATCAGCCGCCGCATTCTGTACCAGGTCCAGCCAAAGGCCGTCGCGAGTGCGCGCAAATGAACTTCCTGAGGTTCCATATGTTATGTCCTTGCTCAATCTTCGATGGCATGGCAAGGGGAGAGGATAAAGTTATGACTGCGACGAAGCTGGCACCTCTTGGCCCATGGCGTGCCATTGCTCGATCATCATCGTGAGACCCCAATGCTTGACCATGCCAAGGTTCAAGATATGCGCTGCGTGGCGTTGATGCCAGCAGGAGCCGAAATCGTCCGCTGCTCAATTCCCATGCTGCTAGTGCGATGATCGCGGCAGATTGGCATATTGACGAGGGTGGCGGCCCGACTCTGCATGTGAGCGGTGACTGGACTTCGCTTGCTTTGGGCGATGCGGAAGGGCGCCTGGGTGCCCAGGCGGCCAGGAGTCTAGTCGTGCAGCGTCTCGATCTTTCTGCTCTGGGGCGGATCGACACTGCCGGTGCCCTCCTGCTTTTGCGGTCCATGGCTCCAGACGCCGATATAGACTTTGGCGAAAGAGAGGATTTGCAAAGGCTGATAGACCTTGTTCGACCTGCCCTTGAATCAGATACGGCCGGTAAGGCTGGCGTCACTGGTGTTCTGGGATTTTTCGAGCGCTTCGGCCGTCAGGTAATCGGGATCGCCGATGACGCCTACCAGATGCTGGTGTTCACTGGGCAGCTTATTGTGGCGCTCGGCCGTACCCTTGGCGATCCTCGCCGACTGCGCATGACGCCGCTTGTCGCGTTCATGCAGGACGCGGGCATTAATGGGCTTCCGATAGTTTTTATCATGACCTTCTTCATCGGCGCGGTCATTGCGCTCGTTGGCACCAACCTTTTGACAACGCTTGGCGTTGAGGTGTTCACGATCCAGTTGGTGGGCGTGGCCATCCTGCGCGAGTTCGGCGTGGTGATCACTGCCATCCTTCTGTCTGGACGTTCCGCATCTTCCTTTGCCGCTCAGATCGGTTCGATGCGGATGAACCAGGAAACCGATGCGATGCAGGTTATGGGCGTGGACCGCTTCGATGCGCTGGTAATCCCGCGCATCTTAGCCGCGCTTCTCATGATGCCTCTTATGACCTTCTGCGCGGATATCGGCGGTCTTGCTGGCGGACTCTTGGTCAGTTGGGTGACGATTGATATCAGCCCGGTCTTCTTCATCCAGCGTACGCTCGAAACGGTGGACATTAAGCATTTCTGGATAGGCATGTGCAAAGCGCCGTTTCTGGCTCTGATCATCGCTGCTGCGGGCTGTCGGCATGGCCTTATGGTCGGCGGCGACGTCCAAAGCCTTGGTCAAAATGTGACGTCCGCGGTCGTCCAGTCAATCTTCATGGTCATTATGTTCGATGCGATTTTCGCGGTTATCTTCATGGCGCTCGATCTGTGAGGGCGCTTGTGGAAACCGATGCCGAAGACGTGCCCATTCGCGTCAAAGGCCTGCGCACGGCTTTTGGCGACAAGGTCATCCATGAGGATCTCGGCCTTGAGGTCAAGCGCGGTGAGATATTGGGTGTGGTTGGCGGATCGGGTTCCGGTAAGTCGGTGCTGCTCAACACCATCCTGGGCCTCAAGCAGCCCGATGGCGGATCCGTCGAGATATTCGGGCAGGACATCCGCGATCCGCAAGCGCACAGTGAAGTCGAGCGTCGGATTGGGGTGATGTTCCAGCAAGGCGCATTATTCTCCTTTCTCACCGTACAAGAAAATGTCGAGGCGCCACTTCTGGAACATACGAAACTTACACGTGAGTATGTGCACGATCTTGCAAGGCTGAAGATCAAGCTTGCTGGTTTGCCGGAAGATGCAGGCTGCTTGAAGCCTGCCGAGCTATCTGGCGGAATGCGCAAGCGCGCGGGGGTAGCCCGCGCAATCGCGCTGGATCCTGATATCCTCTTTCTCGACGAGCCGACTGCCGGCCTCGATCCAATTGCTGCAGCCGAATTCGATGATCTTATCAGAACATTGCGGGATGCTCTTGGCTTCACCGTGTTCATAATAACCCACGACCTCGATACTCTGTACGCGATTTGCGACCGCGTTGCGGTTGTCGCTGACAAGAAAATCGCCGCTGTTGCAACGATCAAAGAACTTGAACGGTCAGATCACCCGTGGATCCGGAGCTATCTTCTGGGACCGCGCGGCCGTGCCGCGAAAAAAGAGAAAGAAAGCTGATGGAACGCCATGCCAACTATGCTCTGGTAGGCGCCGCCTCCATCGCGTTGCTTATCGCCACGCTTGTTTTTGTGGTCTGGCTCGGCGGTTCGGCCAAAGGAAGTGATTCTTACCAGATCGTGTTTCATGGGCCGGTCAGAGGTTTAAGCGTTGGAGGCGAAGTGCAGTTCAACGGCATCAAGGTCGGGGAAATCGGCGGAATCCGCCTCGACCAGCGCGACCCCAACCGTGTGATCACGGATATCGAACTGACGCGCGGGACACCGGTGCGCGAAGATTCGGTCGCATCCTCTGAAAGTCAGGGCATCTCAGGGGTCAGCATCGTGCAAATCAGCGCGGGCACGCCGAGCAAGCCGCTGCTCAAGACCAATGATCACGGTAAGCGGCCTGTCATCGCCAGCAAGCCCAACGCTATGTCTTCATTGCTGCAAGGCGGAGGACAGGTGGTGGCAAGCGCGACCGAGGCACTGAGCCGTGTGAACAAGGTCCTTTCGGATCGTAATATCGCCAACATCGGCGGTGCCATTCGCGATGTCCGAATGACTACGGCGGAACTGGCGGCCAATCGGACCATGTTCGCCCATGCCGGTTCCGCGCTCGCCAAACTGGATCGGGCGGCTGACGATATTCAGGGCGCGGCCTCGGCCGTTCGGCAGATTGCCGATGGCGATGGCAAGCGCGCCTTCGCCGATATCTCCCAGGCGGCAAACGAACTCAAATCGGCAGTTCATGAGGCTCGCGGCGTGATCGCCAAACTCGACACGCAAAGCGCCGATATCGGTACGACCACGATCCCTAATATCAATGCGACCATGCTGACCTTGCAAGAAACAGCTGAATCGCTGGACGGACTAATTCGCGGGATCCGACAAAGTCCCCGCGAAGCTCTGGCCAAAAGCCGGGGTGCTGAACTGGAGTTGCCTAAGTGACATTATCAACCAGGAATCGGACTTTTGCACTTCTGTCGAGCGCCTTGCTGCTGGGTAGCTGTGGAAACCTGCTAGGCGGCGGCGAGCGCGCTGACCTTTTCAGGTTTGGCGTGGTCGAGCCCACGTCCGTCACCGGGATGCAGGGTGCGCTCCCGACTCGCTCTGTATCTCTGCTTCGCCCCCGGTTCTCGCAGGAGGTAGAGGGCGATCGCATGCTCACCACGCGGGGGGAACGTGCGCTCTACCTTAAGGGGGTTCGTTGGGTGGCGCCGGTCCCCGATCTTTTCACCCAGGCGCTGATGCGTCAATATGCGGCGCGGGCACCTGACGTGCGCCTGACGGGCGTCAGAAATGCCACCGGGGCATCGCATGCGCTGCAGATTGATATCGAGCGATTCGAAGCACGGTATGCCCTCGATGGGGGTGAAAAAGCACCGCCCATTGTCATTATCGAAGGCGATGCAACCCTGTTTGACCTTACTGATCGTCGTCCCGTTGAGGCCAAGCGCTTCTTGGTGCAGGAGCCAGCGTCCGCAAATACCACGAGTGGGATAGTCGCCGCTTTCGATCGTGCAGTAGCTCGCTCAACCACAGAATTGACGGATTGGTCCGCGCAAACAGCGCGGAAGCATTCCACGGAGCGCGCGCTTGATACATCGAAGGATCGAATGGAACGCAAGCAGGGGATAAATTGATCATGAACTTGCCGCCGATCTCTACAATCTTAGGGCGCGAAAGCATGTACAAAATCGCCATGCGCCAGATATCTTCGTAGGTATCTACGAGTTTTTGTTTTTATCTGAAGGGCTGACCCGATCGGAGCCAGAGTAAGCAAGATAGTATAATCCCGGATTCTACGTATTAATAAGCGATAGCATATCGACCATGTGATAAGTCAAATCTCGTAATGATTAATATTTCTATCGGATTATGAAATGCAGTCCGCTTTCGATTTAAGTGACACTCATTTGACAATTTAATTTATGCAATGCGGGCGATGGTGGAACGATTATCCAACAGCATCGTTACGACGTCGTCACGCTTAACGTGATGCGGCCACTTGACCGCTAGAAATCTATTCTACGGAGAAGGTATTATGCTGAAAGTCATTATGGCCGCAGGCGCGCTAGCGCTTTCAGGTTCAGGGGCTCTCGCCCAAGCTGTTTCACCAACAAACACAGGTTCAATGTCGAGCATGGATACCGGCACAACACCGATAGCTGGACAGAATGAGCCAGCCTTTGTGATGGCTGCATCGGATGCGAACCTCTATCAAATAAAAGCAGCGCAGTTCGCCGTGACCAAGGCTCAGCGTGACGATGTGAAGGCTTTTGCCAAACGTGTTCAGACCGAAGCGCAAATCGCGCAGAAAGCACTCATGGCCGCGCTGCGCAACGATCAGCGGACAATAAAAGCGCCATCGTCATCGCTTTCCTCCGACAGAGCCGCACTCGTGAAGCTGCTCCAGAAGACGCCGCGCGGCAGCTTCGATAATCTTTATCTATCCCAGTCCGCCCAAGTACTACAGGCGGCATGGGCCATCAACAAAGGCTATGCGCAAGACGGCACCGACCCAGCCTTGAAGCAAGTCGCGGGAACCGCCGTTCCCACACTTGAGCAGGAACTCACCAATGGGAAGGCACTTCTTCCTTCAGCATTGACCGGCGGTCAATGATCATAGTGGCGCCCGTTCTTCACGGGCGCCACTCAATATGATCGTCATGCCCTGGCGGGCAGCCGCTGTTATTTCAAGCGCGGTAACAGCGAACGCCACAGCGGTCGTGTTTATGCTTTCAACCTTGTCGTCAGGATATTGGGCGGATGATGATACTTGTTTTTGCCATGGCGGCTCTTGCACAAACCCCCGAGCAACCCGCCAGAAAAGATGAGACAGTTGACCGCGGTCGGGAAATCGTCACGCAGCCGGCGAAAGATATTGGCGCGGCCAAAACCGAAATTCCAGCTATTCTGGAAAGAGCGCAAGAAAATCCATATGGTCTCGTCGGCTTGAAATCCTGTGCGCAGATCAAGGCCGCAACTACGGAGCTCGATAGCGTCCTCGGACCTGATTTTGCGGTCGGCAACAACAAAAAAGAGAACAGGGCTGGTCGGCTGGCCGAGGCTGGAGGGAAAACTATTGTTAACACAATCATACCGTTTCGGGGCTTAGTTCGGGAGATTTCGGGCGCAGCTCCGGCCGAAAGACGCCTGGCGGCAGCGATTGACGCCGGCTTCGCACGCCGCGGCTTTCTTCGTGGAACAGCGCTCGCGCGGCGCTGTCCGGGGAGCAAAAATTAGCGACGAAAGCTGACGCTATTGAATTCGACGCCTCTGTGTGAGGCTGCGCATTATCTCTTGAACTATGGCATTGCAGGGTAATGGGCCGGGGCGAGAATAACGAAAAGCTACTCGGGCCAGAAACAACCTATATTATTGCTTCCATGCAAGGTGACGGCGGCGCAACCGATCAAAGTGCCGGGTCACCTTTCGTGTGACCCTGGCTGATATCACCATAGGCCACAATTGTGGGGATTGAAACGGGACACCAATTCGAGGCTCACTTCTTAACGACCGCCCGATCGGCAAAGTAATTTTTCGCGTCGGAGTGCTCGGCATCACGCGCCATCAGTTTCTGTGTTGTGCACCAGCCTAGCAAACCGCTCCTCGGTATCTTTTGATTCTTGCTTGAAGTTTGGGGGAGCTACAGCCTGATATGCGGCTTAGGTGTAGGACCGGTCCAGCGGCGGCGGGCAAGGAGCGGGTTATCTCTGCGTAATGCTGAGGTTCCATATAATATGCAATTGCCGATCACTCCTTAATGCTGCAAGACAGAACCACACCGCGCAACATTGGGATTGTAATTTATATGGCGGACAAGTCGGCCACTGTTTCGTCGGATTCTGAGAGCCTCGGCGAATCTGCGGTGTCGCCGCTTAAATCGCCGCGCGTTCGCCTCGCGATGCTCATTGGCGCGATCCTGCTGCTCATCGGTGGCTTTGTCTGGTACTTGGATCATCAGAACCGGGGCCGATACATGCAGGTGACCGACAACGCCTATGTTGCGGCAGATTCCGTCATCACAGCGCCCAAGATCGCCGGATATGTTGAACGGGTGTTCGTTATCGAGAATCAGACGGTTCGGCAGGGGCAGTCTCTGGCTGAACTCGATCCCCGCGAATATCGGGCGCAGACCGAACAGATTGCCAGCCAGATCGAAACGGCAACGGCTGCGGGGGATACGACGCGCTCTCAGATTTCCGAACAGCAGGCAACCATAGCGCAAGCGCAAGCCCAGCTCAACGCGGCGCGCGCCGAGGCTGCTTTCGCCGCACAGCAGGTTACGCGATATCAGCCGCTTGCCGCATCAGGCGCTGAGCCAGGGGAGCGTTTCGCGCAGCTTCAGACGCAGGCACGACAAGCTCGCGAGCGAACCAATGCTGCGCAGGCGGCGCTGATCGCCGCGCAACGGCGTGTCGGTACACTGGGCGCGCAGGTGCGTCAGGCCCAGTCGCAAGCAGAGGCCGCGCGTGCCCAACTCAAGGTAGCGCGCGTCAACGTCGAATCGACAGTGCTCAAGGCTGCAATCAATGGCCGTGTGGGCGATCTGGCTGTCCGTGTCGGGCAATTCGTGCAGCCCGGCACACGCATGATGACACTGGTTCCTGTCGATCGATTGTTCATTGAGGCGAACTTCAAGGAAACTCAACTGGGGCTTATGCGCGTCGGCCAGCCTGTTGGCATCGAAATCGATGCGCTCCCTGGCGTCGAACTGACCGGGCGTATTGCCAGTGTCGCTCCTGGCACGGGCGCCCAATTCTCGGTGCTCCCCCCCCAGAATGCGACCGGAAACTTCACAAAGATCGTACAGCGCGTGCCTGTACGCATTGCAATCGATGCTCCTCTCGAAGTGCGCACGCTCCTTGTGCCGGGAATGTCGGTTGGAGTAACGGTCGATACGCGTTCAGCCAGAGGAGAGATGGATCGACTCCGTCAGGCCGTAAGCCGGAAGCGTTGACAGTGGTCACGGTCACAGCATCTCCAGACGCAGCTCGTTCCGCGCGTGCGGACTTGACCGCTTGGATCGCTGTTGCTGCCGGCTCGCTCGGCGCACTGCTGGCGACCCTCGACATCTCGATCGTCAACTCGGCACTGCCAACGATCCAAGGCGAAATCGGAGCAACCGGCACTGAGGGAACGTGGATCGCCACCGCCTTTCTCGTTGCCGAGATCGTCGTCATTCCGCTGAGCGCCTGGCTGGAACGGCTTTTGGGACTGAGAACCCTCCTTCTCATTTCCGTGACTGCCTTTACCGGGTTCTCCATCCTATGCGGCATCGCCACCGACCTTATGACGATGATCATCGGACGAACCGGGCAGGGCCTTATGGGAGGGCTGCTGATACCCACCGCCATGACGATTGTCGCAAAGCGACTCCCGCCATCCCAGCAGCCCATCGGGATGGCCCTTTTCGGAATGACCGTAATCTTGGGACCCGTTCTTGGCCCCTTGCTCGGTGGCTGGCTGACGGAAAATTTGAGCTGGCACTATGCCTTCTTCGTCAATGTTCCGGTCTGCGGGATACTCCTCTTGCTCCTGTTGCTCGGACTGCCGCACGAACGTACGAATTGGGTCTATCTTCGCGAGGCCGACTGGTTGGGTATTATAGGCCTGATCCTTGGCCTTGGAGGACTGACGATCGTGCTCGAGGAGGGGCACCGTGAAGACTGGTTCGAATCGACGCTTATCATCCGGCTGACGTTTATAACCGTAGCAGGGTTTGTGATGTTGGCGATCGGACAGATCTGGGCAGCAAAGCCCGTCCTTAAGCTGCGAATCGTCATGAGCAGAC
This sequence comes from Sphingobium sp. BS19, assembly GCF_027925545.1. NCBI lineage: Bacteria > Pseudomonadati > Pseudomonadota > Alphaproteobacteria > Sphingomonadales > Sphingobiaceae > Sphingobium > Sphingobium sp. BS19. The sequence goes on along the minus strand of NZ_BSEF01000019.1, from coordinate 54,036 downwards.
AGTTCGGCAGCGTCGTTATCATGGCGCTAGCGCTGGGCATGGTGATGTACGGATCGACCTTCGTCATCCCGCAGTTCCTGTCGCTTATCGCCGACTATAATGCCCTCGAGACCGGACAGGTCATCTTTCTCATGGGCGTTCCTGCCTTCTTTGTGATGCCGTTCGTGCCGTTTCTGATGCGGGTTGTCGACATCAGGCTGGCCGTTGGCGCTGGCCTCGCGCTTATGGCTGCTAGCTGCTTTGTGAACACCAGTCTCACGGTGGAATCCGCAGGCGAAGCCTTTACTACCGGTCAGCTGCTGCGCGGGGTGGGGATGATCTTTGTCATGCTGTTTCTGAACCAGGCCGCCATTACCTCAGTCAGCAAGGAGGATGCTGGAGATGCCTCAGGCATCTTCAATGCTGCGCGAAACCTCGGTGGCTCATTCGCTCTGGCGGCCCTGACGTCGTTCCAGGACCAGCGTATGTCACTCCACAGCCAACGGATGGAGGAAACCCTGTGGGCAAACAATCCAAGCGTGCAGGAGTATATCGCGGGGATGTCTCATACTCTGGGAAATATGGACGCGGGCCTTCAGTCGCTCGCTGGCACAATTCAGCAGCAGGCGTTCGTCATGACCTATAACGACATATTCTTGACGATGGCGGTAGCGACTTTTGTGACGCTTCCGTTCGTGTTTTTCCTTCGCCCGCTCCCCAAGGGGATGTCGCTGACGATGCATTGAGGTGGTAATGGCAAAGTTAAGTGGTCTCATCCTTCCGCTGCTCCTTGGTGGATGTGTGGTCGGCCCGGACTATTCCGGACCACCAGAGCTCGGCCAAGCCGCGCCGCGGCCGACATTCGTTCGTCAACCAGCGGATGCGTCGACCAGCGAGCCCGAACTCGCCGAATGGTGGACGACGCTGCAAGATCCGGTTCTCGATGAGCTCGAGCGGCGCACTCTTGTCGCGAATCCCTCGATTGATGTTGTGCAGGCCCGACTTCGCCAAGCCCGTGGGTCTGTACGCCAGGAGCGAGCAAACCGCCTGCCGACGGCTGGTGCTCAGGGCGCGGCCATATTTGCTGATCTTCCCGGGATCGATCTCCAGGCCAGTCAAGGAAGTACTCTACCCACACCTGTTCCGGCACCTTCATCCGCCCAGGATGCGGACACGTCTCTGCGTTTCTACAACCTTGGTCTGAACGCAAACTGGGAAATAGATCTCGCGGGCGGGCAGGTGCGAAAAATCGAAGCGGCAAACGCGCTGGCGGCCGCAGCGGCGTATAATGTTGCAGACGCAAAGGTTCAGCTCAGCGCTGAAGTCGCGCAGACCTATACCAATCTTCGTGACCGGCAGCAGCGCGCCGCTGCTTTTCGGGGAGGTCTCGACCTTCAGCGCCAGCAACTCGCCCTAGCCCGGCAGCGTTTCGGGCAAGGCACAATCCCGGCCTTCACTGTCGGCCAAGCGAACCGCGCGGTTCAGGCCACGATCAGCGATCTCGCCGCGGCCGATGCTGAGATCGAAATATATATGAATGCGCTAGCGGTTCTCGCCGGTGAAGCGCCGGGATCTCTCGATCCGCTATTGACGCCACGGCGCGATATCCCGATCCCCCCTGCGCGGGTGTCGATCGGAGACCCTTCGGCGCTCATGCGCCGTCGTCCCGACATCCGCGCTGCGGAGCGCAATCTCGCCGCCACAACCTCCCGGATAGGGGTCGCGGAAGCAGCTCGTTTTCCGAAAATCAGCTTCATGGGGATTCTCGGGATTGGCGGCACGTCCATCGGAGACCTGGTAGATCTGGGCAATATTTCCAACATCGCCGTCCCTCAGCTGCAATGGGGCTTGCTCGATTTTGGACGAACGTCAGCGGCGATAGCGCAGGCACGCTCTGGTCGCGATGAAGCCGAGGCACAATATAGGCAGGTAGTGCTCGGCGCGCTTGAGGACGCGGAGACGTCGCTTGCGCGCTTTGCACAGCAAAGGCGAAACGTCGCCGCATTTGCCGAAATCAAGCGGTCCGCAGATGAAGCGGCAACGCTGATGCGGCAGCGCTATGCGCGGCAGGTCATTTCGAGAGGCGACACTCTTGAGGCTGACCGCCAGCAGCGGCTTGCAGAGGCAAACCTGCACAGTGCGGTTGCGGCCCTCACCGCCAGCTATGTTGCCATACAGAAGTCGCTTGGACTGGGATGGACAGAAGCTGGGAGTCAAGCTTCAGCCCTTATGAGCAAATAATGATGGTATCTGTCCGGACTTGCCAATACAAGAATCGGCGGCCCTGCCCACCGCCAATGATGACTTTTGGCACAGGGCAACCCGCCTGTTCGGCATCCATCCTGCTGCCCTTGCGATTATACAGAGTTTCGCGGGGTAACGCGCCCCGGGGCGATTGCGATGTCTTTGACGGGGGTTGCCCCCGATAGGATGAAATACGGATTCACGACCGCATAGCCGGACGCAACATCGGACCGGAGACAACCACAGAGCAGTTTATCGGCCTCGACGTGTGATTGAATAGAATTTCTGTCCGACGAAGATCTATCCCGCGGGGAGTTGTCCTGACCGCGTATACGACCTTGTACCCGACAGACGGCATCACCCGCAGGCAGAAGATGGGGCCGCTTGTAAAACCAGCCAAGCTTACGACCTCACAACCATAGATCGACGAAGATCGAAATTGCCTTGACCGTGATGCGATTAAACAACCCACAAGTGCATCATTGGCGAGCATCGTGCCGAATTGGATATCCATGAGGCGAGACCAACCCCACCACATGATCAGGCTGCCGGGTGCCGAACACGCGCTTCGGCGATATCATTCGACGGGTTGGAGAACGGCGCCCGTCAAATCAGTTGATCGAGCAGCGGATCGTTCAATTCCCGCCACCATGGCGTCAGTTGCGGCGTGGAGGGGCACCGGGACCTGATCCGTCAGCACAAAGGATACCTATCGAGGCGGGGCTGCTCCTCTGTAATTCGGCCCCATCAAACATCCGCGGAGCGTACGCCTCGCGAAGGCTCGGTCATCATGGCCCCGCCATCCCTCCTTCCCAGCCGCCGCCGAGCGCAAGGAACAGCCGAACGCGATCCGAGGCGATGGACGCATCCGAGGCCGCCAGCGCCGCTTCGGTTGTGGCAAGGCTTCGCTGCGCGTCGAGCAGTTCAAGGCCTGTTCCAAGACCGCCCCCGGTTATCCGGGCCTGGAGCCCGGAAGCCCTCCGGCTCTCTTCGCGCGCGCGCCTGAGCTTTGCATTCTGGTCCAGATCACGGGCATAGGTGCTGAGGACCGTCTCGGTTTCGCGGAGAGCTGCGAGGACGCTGCCGTCAAATGCCGCCAGCGTCGCGCGCGCCGCTGCATCGCTTTCCGCGATCCGCGCCCTGGCGACGCGTCGGTTCGGGAAGGACCACGAGATGAGCGGGCCGAAGCTGAACCGCAACGCCGAATCGTCGACCAGCCCGCCCACGCTCCGCGAGGTCGTGCCGAGCGATGCGCCGAGGCTGACGCTCGGATAGAGGTCCGCCGTCGCCACTCCGATGCGCGCCGTCGCAGCCGCGAGCCGGCGTTCAGCTTCGCGGATGTCAGGCCGGCGCCGGATCAGCGCCATACCGTCGCCAATCGGCAGGGGGCGGTCGACGGAAGGGATGATCCGGCAGGTCGCGAGATTGGGCGGATAATCTTCGGGCGTCCGGCCGAGCAGCACGGCAAGACTGAATAGTGCAGCTTTGCGGCCTGCCTCGATCGGCGGCAGCGCTGCCTCGAGCTGAGCCAGGAGCGCGCGCGAGCGGGTGGCGTCGAGGTGCGTGTAGAGGCCGGCGCGCACGCCTCTTTCGGTGAGGGCGAGGCTTTGCCGCTGCAGTTCGACCGAATGGCGCGCAACGGTCATCCGCGCGCCGGCCGCGCAGGCATCTCCATAGGCGCCGACCACTCCGGCCACGACCGTCGTGCGCGCAAGGTCATAGGCGGCGGCCTGCGCTTCCGCATCGGCCTGCGCGGCTTCGATCGTGCGCCGAATCCGGCCCACGACGTCGAGTTCATAGGATATGCCGACGCCGGCGTCGAATGTCGCATGGGTCCCGTTGGGCGAGCCGAGACCGAGATTGGACGGCTCGCCCACCGATACGCCGCCCGCCGTGGAAGTCTGGACGCCCGCGCCGGCCTCGACCTCCTGGACAATCGCGCGCGCGCGTTCGAGATTGGCCGCCGCGACCCTGAGGTCGGTGTTTGCCTCGATCGCTTCCTGGACCAGCGCATCGAACTGGGGAATAGCGTAGAGGCGCCACCAGCGCTGGGGCAAGGGTTCAGCCGAATAGGCGGGCGATTTTCCTTCGGCAAAGCTTGCGGGCCGATCCGAGATGCCTGCGGGCAAGGGCGGCGCCCGATAGCTGGGGCCGACCGTGCCACAGCCAGCGAGCATCAGCGCGCCCATCAGTCCGAGCGGCCTTTTCGTTCCGACGCGCCCCATCGTCATTCGCTCCGGCCGGGGCCGAGCGCATTTTCCGCGCCATTGAGCGTCACGGTGACCGTCCGGCCCGCGATCAGATCGATGCCGGGCGGCACCTTGTCGATGGCGATCCGCACGGGGATGCGCTGGGCAAGACGGACCCAGCTGAAGGTGGGATTGACATTCGCGAGTAGCGTTCCGGACGCGGTCGTCCGTTCGCGATCGTCAATGCCCGCCGATCGGCCTTCAACATGGCCAGAAAGCGGCCTATCCTCGCCCATTACCCGGATCGTGACGCGGACGCCGGGGCGGATGTGCGAAAGCTTCGTCTCCTCGAAATAGCCGGCAACGTAGTAGCTGTCGGAATCGACCAGCGTCATCACGGGCTGCCCGGCGGTGGCATAGGCGCCGGGGCGGAGCGAGAAATTGGTGACGATGCCGTTGACCGGCGCACGCACCTCGGCGCGCGCCAGATTGATGCGGGCGAGATCGCGATCAGCGATCGCCTGGGCATAGCGTGCGCGGGCCTCCTCGGCGGTGGAGCGGCGGTCGTCACGTTGCTGCCCCGAGACGATATCAGAGAGGGCCTGATAGCGGCGGTTCTCCCGTTCGGCGGCGTTCAACGTTGCCCGTGCCGTGGCGACAGCGGCCTCGGCCTGCTCAACGGCATTGCGCAGCCGAACATGGTCGATGGTAAACAGGATGTCGCCGCGCCTGACCACCTGGTTGTCGCGAACGTGGACCTGCTCGACCCGGCCCGACACGTCTGCCGCGAGAGGGACCACATCCGCCCTGATCTTCCCGTCGCGCGTCTGTGGCGCGTAGGTGTAGTAATTATAGAGGTGCCAGAAGACGAACACGCCCGCACCCACCACCAGCAGGGTGAGCAAGGGCTTGAGCAGGCGGAGGAGGGTATCGCGATCTAGGGTCATGGCGGGCACTTCAGGATGCGGTGACAAGGCGTAGAGCCAGAAAGGCGGTGCCGGTCAGGATGAGGAGCAGGGCGGTGTCGAACAGCGGGCGCTGCCAGACGAGGCGGTAGAAGCTGATGGACTCGAGCACCCGCGACAGCAGCAGGCGCATCGCGAAGCCGAGGATCGCGCAGAGGAGCAGCGGCGAAACGAACACGCCCGCGATGTCGATTTCGCCGATCATGTCGCCGGTACCCAGGCCGGCGCGCGCTCGAACAGGGCGATGCGCAGACCCGCTAAGGCATGAATGGCGCGGTCGGGGCGAGCGCCGGGCGAACCATCTCCCGGCCAGAGCGCATCAAGTGCTTCGTCGATGAGCGCGAGCAGACGGGACGACGGCTGCGGTTTGTCGAACTCGCTGCGGAGTTGATCGAGAACCCGATCCGTCGCCTGCCGCCCATCGGCGGGAAGCGCGTTGCCCATCGAGCGCAGGTCGGCGACGTTCGCGCCGACCCGCAGCCGGATGAGCAGGCCGGCGCTCCGCTCGATCTGCCCGGCTGCGGCAAGGCGCGCCGTCACCACCGAAATGCGGTCGAGCGCCCGCTGGACATAGCTGTCCCGCAACCGTCGGCTGGGCGACCGGCTCAGCCGCGCGATCTCGCGCGCTTCGATGCGGAGGACGCGCTGAAGCTGATGCTGCACGCCCCAGGTACGGAACAGGCCGGCGCCGAGAATGGCGGTGAATATGCCCAGCATGCTGGCGACGCTCGCCTCGACGAAGGTTCCGAAATCGGGCGGCGAATAATGGCCCTGGAGATTGATGTTGCTGAGCCCGAAAGCGAGGAGCAGCGTCGCCATCGGACTGACGGCCGCCCAGACGCCCAGCGGCAGCATGAACAGGCCCATCATCATCGCAAAGGTCGCGAAATCGGCAGCGAGCGGGAGCAGGCCATAGCACAGGATCCCCGCCAGCAGGGTCGCTAGCAGGGCGAAACGCGCGAACATTCCGATCGCTCGGCCAGGCTCGTCGCCGCCGCCGAAGAAGGCCAGCGCTATAGTGCTGAACAGGACGGCGTTCGCGCCCTGATGCCAGCCCGTCGCATACCAGAGCCCGCAGAGGAGGGCGTAGGTTACGAGGATTCCCGCCGCGATCCGGGCAGCGTGATCAATGTCGGGGTTGAGCGGAAACGCCCGCGTCTCGCTGACTGTTCGCGCGAGCGCGGGCGCAAGCTTCGCCTTTCCGCTCAACGCCGCCTCGATCCGCGAGACTTCGCTCCAGAGCGTCAGCATTTCGGTCAGCATGTCGGCCAGCGCATCATGAATGAGCTGCTGCCACGCGCGCGCATCACTGGCATCGAGCGGAAGCGAGCGCACGGCATCGGCCAGATCGGGTGGCGGTTCCGTACCGGCATCGAGATGGGCCCTGGCCGTGGCGAGAGAGGGTCGGAGGGCCAAGCGCTCCGCTTCGCCAAGGCCCGCGATGCGGCTGCCGATCGCGGAAAGGAGCGGGACCATGCGCAGCAGGCGTTGCTGGATCGCGAGCGCGTGCCGCAGGTCATCGCGATGGATCACCACGCACCGTTTCGATGCGGGTCCGGCCGAGTTTCGCACGGAGCTTGTGGATGTGTACCTCCACCGCGTTGCTTTCGATTTCCTCCTGCCAGCCGTAGATGCGATCTTCCAGCTGACTGCGCGACAGGACGTGCCCTGGGCGCTCGGCCAAAGCATGCAGGATCGCAAACTCCCGGCGAGAGACGGCGATTTCCTTGCCATCCAAGGCCACTGATCTACGCGCTTCGCTGATTATCAGCGCACCCAGTTCCAGATCGCCGCTTGCCCGCCCACTGGCTCGAGGTGGGACTGAAATCCGGCGAAGTCCTGTCGGAGTGCACTCCGGGCGCCAAGGCCGATTTGGTGCGGACTTTGCCATGGCCGGTGCTGTTCATCGGCGACGGAGTCAACGATGCGCCGGCGCTTGCTGCGGCAGATTGCGGGATCGTTGTCGCGCGCGCCCATCCTGCGGCGGCTTCCAGTGCAGCCGTTTCCTTCCTTTCGGGAGGGGTGGAACAACTTGCGATCACCCTGTCGATCGCCCGGCGTTATCAGCGGATCTCAAGACAAAACATCTTGACTGCAATCGGCTACAATATGATTGCCGTACCAACCGCGCTCCTTGGAGGTTTGTCTCCTGTTACGGCGGCCGTTGCAATGTCCGCAAGCTCGATACTGGCTCTCGCAAACGCTGCCCGATGGGCGGTTTCGATTTGAAGCGCGACATCCATGGGATGCGTAGCATTTCATCCAGGGTGGGGCGAGCCCCACCCTGGATGGCAAAATCTATCGGGCCTTGAGGAGCTTGATTTGCTCTCCCAGAACGTCATGCGGGGTGCGATAGTTCAGGCATTTGCGAGGGGTGCTGTTGATGCGATCAGCAACGGCCTCGATTTCCTTATCCGATAGCAATGCCAGGTCCGTGTCAGACGGCAGGAAGCGCCGTATGCGACCGTTGCTGTTTTCCACGCTGCCCTTTTGCCAGGGTGCCGATGGCAGGCAGAAATAGCTCGTCATCGCGAGTTTCTTCTGGAGTGTCGCAAAGGCAGCAAATTCCGTTCCCCGGTCAAAGGTGATGCTCTGACGCAGGGAAGGGGGCAGCATGTGCAAGTGGTGCTGGATTCCCGACATGACGCCGGCGGAATGCCGACTGGGATTGCGGGCGAGGATAGTAAACCGGCTGCGGCGCTCGACTAACGAGGTGAGGTTGGCTTTGCCATATTCCAACCTGAAGATCATCAGGTCGCCTTCCCAATGACCAAAGCTGCTGCGATTACCGATTTCGGAAGGGCGTTTGCCAATGGTGTTGACCAAGGGAATATGCAGACCGCGGGGCTTACGCGCATAGCGTTGACGTCGAGATCGACGGGCAACAGGCAAAAGGCGCCACAGGCCTTGGCTTCGTCCGTCCGGCCCATAGACGAACTGGTAGATGGTCTCATGACAGACGGCTTCACGAATACCGCGATGGCGCCGAAGATATCCCGCAATCTGCTCGGGCGACCAAGCTGCTGACAAGCGGTCGGCGATATAGGCGGCAAGCTCGGGCTTTCGGGCAATCTTGCCACCACGCACCCGGCGCCTGTCCGCCATCGTTTGTGCGGCGGTCGGAAAATAGCCACGAAACATTGGCTCGTCATCGAGATGCCGGTTGCGTTTGAGCTCACGATAGATGGTCGAACGATGTCGCTGCAGCGCCGCTGCTATCTGCTGCACGGACCGCCCGGTTGCAGCCAATTGATAAATCTGTCGCCGCTCGTCCAAACCCAGATGCTGATAGCCGTTCATCATGTGCCTTCCTGGAAAAGGGATCAAACCCCTATAAATCCTAGGATTTCGCACTTCGATCTAGAATCCACCATGAGAAAAATTCCGGCGCGATAATAATAGGTATGTTAAATTGTTTAGGAGCGTGCCCTGTATGGTGTTGTTGCCCCCTAAAGGCCGGACAGTTCCTCACGGGTTGAACGTTCGATAAACTCTCTTGGCGATCTGTAGCCTAGAGCGCGATGCGGATGCACGCCATTATAGTGGTCGAGCCATTTTGGCAGCTGGTCGATGACGGCCTGTGCGTTGGGTAGCGGGCTGACGCGGGCGTAGTCTCGTTTGAGGGTCCGGACGAAAGCCTCGGCCATTCCGTTGCTCTGCGGACTTTCGACCGGCGTGGTGCGTGGTGCCAGGCCGATGTCGCGCGCGAAGCGCCTTGTATCTTGGGCAGTGTAGCAGCTGCCGTTATCAGTCAGCCATTCGATGGTGTGGGGCAGCTTGTTCACCTGGCCGAAGCGATGCTCGACGGTGGCAACCATGAGGTCGCGCACGTCCTCGGCGGTGATGCCGCCGGTAGTGGCCACATATCCCATCGCCTCCCGGTCGCAGCAGTCGAGGGCCAAGGCGACGCGGACCTTCTCGCCATTGTCGCAGCCGATCTCGAGGCCGTCCGAACACCAGCGTGTATTGCGAGTGACGACGGCGATCTTGCCGTCATGCCGGCGTTCCTCGCGGCGTCCGGCGTGGCGCTGGAGCAGTAAGCCATGCAGCTTCATGACTCGGTAGACGCGCTTTGGATTGGGCGCTGCGCGCCCGTTTTTTTCCGCCTCGCGGCGCAGCAGGGCATGCACGCGCCGATAGCCATAGGTTGGCAGGTCGGCGATCAGCCTGCGGATATCGGCGGCGAGTTCGGCGTCGGGCAAGGGCGGCCGCCCGCGACGCCGTCGTTCTGCTGGTCGTTGCATTGCGGAGAGATGCGGTCGTGACATGCCGACGGCATTTGCAACCCCGCTCACCGTCCACCCTCGGGCCACGAGGTCGAGCGCAACAGCTGTTTTTTTGGGCCTGCGGCCCGGGAGACAGCCTCGCGCAGCAGTTCGTTCTCCATCGTCTTCTTGCCGAGCAGGCGCTGCAGTTCGCGGACTTGCGCCTCAAGCGCGCGGTAGTCGGATGCGGCCACAACTTCCTCGCCGGCCGCAGCGGCTGTGAGTGCACCCTGAGTCATCAGCCGTCGCCAGGTGAATAGCTGGTTGCCCGCGATGCCATGGCGGCGGGCGACCAGCGACACCGAGTTCCCCGGCAAATAGGTCTCCTCAACGATGCGAATCTTCTCCTCGGGCGTCCAGCGCCGACGGCGCTGCACCGAGGTAATGACCTCTACGCGGTCATACGGTCAGGCATATGCATCACACTTCCATAAGTGTGAGGGCCTGTCAGGCGTTTTTGGGGGCTACTTCATATGGTGACGACATCACATTTCGGAACAATGTAGATGTTCGAATTCCCGGCACCTTTCGCCCAAGGGGATTTGAGTGAATGGAAATCTACCGGCGAGGCGTCACGACAATGTCTATGGGTCAATCGCTTGATAATTTCGACCGCCAAGTTTTCTTTGGCGAAAAGGGCAGATCGAAACTTATCAATCGCGTAGCCGTTACAAGCAAACACATCATGCATCGATGGGGACCGTGCGCGGGCCGCGGAACGGTCTGTGGAGTAAGTGTTCACAGTGATGTAAAACTTTGAATAATATTAAAAATATGGAACTTCGATCATATACGTGAGGATATTGGATGTCGGCTTCGGTTGTATCGCCCTCCCGCAACCAGCGCTCAATAAAACACAACATCACACACACCATCCACCCCCGTACCAATAGGTCCGGGGGATACGATGATTCTAACGTGCAAAAACCAACGTCCAACACAGCGCAGGCAGCCCCTAGCCTCGCGCGATATAGGCGCGCCAGCCGCCCAACGCGGTAATGTCTTCCGCGCCAGTCAAGGCACGGGGCTCCGCCACGAAACCCTTGACGCTGGTGCCGTCGCTCAAAGTGACTGTGCCGATCGCGAGCGGTGCGGGAACCTCGACAACGAAGCTGCCGAAGGCAGCCACGTCCATCTCATACACCTCTACCTTGATGGCGCCTCCATCGGTACTGTGCACCAGTGCAGGCTTTGGCGGGACGCTGTCGGCCATTGCATAGAGCCGATATGTAGGTGCCGTTTCGAAGGCGCCGACGAAGGTCGCATTCCGTGACGTCAATTGCCAGTGCAGCGGCATATCTTTGAGATGCGCCCCAACGACGGCCAGTTTCACGCTTTGCATTTTTCCCTCCAGATCGAGTGGCGGTGGACAAGGCAGGTCGGACGCCGCGAGATAATGTTCTGCCGCTTCAAGTAAGCTATGATCGCTGTCAGCCGGACCGATCAGCGTAATGCCAAAGCCGGTGCCATTGGAACGTGCACCTGCGGGCACCGCGACTGCGGCCATATCGAGCAGGTTCACGAAATTCGTGTAGAACCCCAGATTGCTGTTCAGGGCGATAGGCGCCGCCAGTAATTCCGCAACACGATAGGTCGTGCCGGTCGTCGGGAAGGCAAGCACGTCAACATCGGTCCACAGTTCATCTGCGATGCGTTTCAACGCCGCGAGGCGATAGATACCGTTGAACAACTCGACGGCGCTTATCGCCGTGCCTGGCGCAACCACCTGACGCACGGTTTCATCTATGGCGTCGGGATTGTTGGCGAGGAGATTGGCCATCGCGGCGGCGCGTTCCGCCACCCACGGCCCGCTATACAGGAGCCGGGCTGTCTCCTGCAAAGGTGTCAGATCGATCTCAACGATCTGGGCCATTGAAGACAGCGTTTCGATGGCACGATCGTAGAGATATTCGGACTCGCTATCGCCGAACCACATACGCTGATCGCGACGCGGCACGCCGATGCGATTGTGGGGTATCGTTCGGTCAATAAGAGGCTTCGAATACGCATCCAATGGATCGAAGCCGGCAATGATGTCGTCGATAAGACGCGCATCGTCCACTGCATCGGTAAACACTGTAATGCAATCGAGGGTTCGGCAAGCGGGGATCAATCCGCCTGTGCTCCATCTGCCCTTGCTCGGTTTGAATCCCACGAGATGGTTGAAGGCCGCAGGCACGCGGCCTGACCCTGCAGTGTCCGTACCCAATGCAAAGCCTACAAGCCCGGCAGCGACGGCCACGGAGGACCCGGAACTGGAACCGCCGCTGACATACGCAAGGTTATAGGCATTGCGCGGGATACCGTAGGGGCTGCGTGTGCCGACCAAACCGGTCGCGAATTGATCGAGGTTGGTCTTGCCGACGCATATCGCCCCTGCTGCGCTGAGCCGGTCGATGACGTCAGCGGATGCTGTGGGGCGATAGGCAAAGGCGGGGCATGCAGCGGTGGTTTCGAAACCTGCAACATCAATATTGTCCTTGGCGGCATAGGGAACGCCGGCAAGAGGCAAATGCTCTCCGGCCGCGACCCGCGCATCGACAGCGCGCGCTGCGGCAAGATAATCGTCTGGCGCTAGGCGGCTTATCCATATTTGCGGCTGTACAGCGTCATAGGCTGCGAGGCGCGCCAAGGTCTCCTGGGCTATCGAAACGGCAGTTGACGCCCGACTATTGACGGTATCGGCAATCGCTTTGATGCTCAGGCGACTCAGATCGGTCATGGGTGTCGCCTCAAAGCCAGTAAGGGCGTTCCCGGTTGCAAGGATTGCCGTTCCTGCATGTACAGCGCAGCAATCGTACCGCTCGCAGGGCTTTCCAGCGGGAATTCCATTTTCATGGCTTCGATGACGGCGATGACATCTCCGGCCTCCACCGTGTCGCCCGGTTCCACCATGAGTTTCCAGACGCTTCCGCCAAAGGGTGCTTCGATAATTTCGGTGCCTTCGGGCGCGCTTATGGCAGCCTTGGCGAGTGCGCCGACATCCGAGTCATCCGCCAGCGCAGTCACACGATCGAATTCGCCATTCCGCGCCCACTCGGCGCGCTCCTCATCGAACGCAGCGCCGCGTTGCGTTTCGAAGGTTTCAATGGACGCGGCGTTCTCTGCCAGAAAAGCGCGATAGTCGGCCAGTCGAAATTCGGAATGTTCGACGTGGATCGACCGGCGACCGCTGGGGAAATCGCGTCGCCATTCTGCCAGCTCTTCGGCGCTTACCTTGAAAAAGCGGATTTGGTCGAAGAAGCGCAGGAGCCACGGCTTGGCTTCGATGAAGGCATCCGTCTGCCGGTGTGTGTTCCATATCTGGATAGTCCGGCCGAAAAGCTGATAGCCTCCCGGTCCTTCCATTCCGTAGATGCACATATATGCGCCGCCAATGCCAACGACATTGGGCGGGGTCCAGGTGCGTGCGGGATTATATTTGGTGGTGACGAGCCGGTGACGCGGATCGATTGGGGTCGCTACCGGCGCCCCGAGATATACGTCCCCCAGCCCGAGGACGAGATAACTGGCATCGAAAATGAGGCTCTCGACGGCGTCCGCATCGGACATGCCGTTGATACGGCGAATGAATTCGATGTTGTCCGGGCACCATGGCGCATCGTCGCGGACGGCGCCCATATATCTTTCGATGGTCTCGAGGGTCGCCGGGTCGCGCCAACTCAGGGGGAGATGGACGATCCGCGAAGGAACCGAGAAGTCCTCCAGATCGCCCAAGCGTTCTTCCGCCTCCATAAGAGCCGTCAGCGCACCGCGTTGATCCAGTGTCTCGCCGTCGAAATGGAGTTGCAGCGAACGGATGCCCGGTACGATATCGATCACGCCGGGCAAAGCGCGCGTTTCCAACTCGCTCATCAAAGCATGCACGCGGATACGCAGCTCAATGTCGAGTACGATCGGGCCGTATTCGACCAGTATGTTGCGGTCGCCCTGCTGCCGATAGACTACGCGCGGACGTGTGCCACGTTCCGCGATATCGGCGAGGATCGGCGAAAGATCCGCGATGTTCCGGGGCGGGCTTTCGGATGAAGCCAAGTCTGCGGTGGCGTCTTCAAGAGTAACCGGTACGAAGCGCAGCCGGTCGCCGGGTGCAAGCTGTCCGATCTTCCAGCGATCCGCAGCGATTACGACGAACGGACAGACAAAGCCTCCGAGCGAAGGGCCGTCCGGGCCGAGAATGATCGGCATGTCGCCGGTAAAATCGACGGCACCAACGGCATAGGGATTGTCGTGGATGTTAGAGGGGTGAAGTCCAGCCTCGCCGCCGTCCTTGCGCGCCCAATGCGGCTTTGGCCCGATCAGCCGGACGCCGGTACGGTTGCTGTTGTAATGGACTTCCCAATCTGCCGAGACGATCACATCGATGTCGTCATCCGTGAAGAAATCCGGAGCGCCATGTGGGCCGTACATGACTCGCAGGGTCCAGGTGTCGGTGAAGTCGGATATTGGGAGAAGAGAGTTGGGCGCTGCGATGTCGCCCTTGCCCAGATGCAACGTATCCCCTGCCAATAACCGACGTGCCGCATGGCCGCCGAATTGCCCCAGTTCGAACGTGCTTTGGCTATCCAGATAGGGCGCGATATCCAATCCGCCCGCAAACAGGATATAGCCGCGAATACCGCCGCCCGAAGCACGACCGAACGTCAGCGTCTGCCCCGCAGCCACGTCGATCGCCGTTCCGCGTTCGATGGGAAGATCATCCAGCCGCGCACCGAAATCGGCACCTGTGATACACAGGCGAACGGGTGCGTTGAAAAGAAGGGTTGGCCCCGCAACGGTAACTTCCAGGCCCGCCGTCCCCTCGGCATTGCCGAGCAGGCGGTTGCCCGCCCGAAAGGAACGGTCATCCATGGGCCCGGACGGGGGAACGCCAATGGCCCAGAGGCCCTGACGGCCTGGCCAATCCTGCACCGTCGTTGCTGTGCCCCCGCTGATCACACGAATGCTGCGCGGATGATAGCCGATGGTATCGAGCAGACGGGTGGAAACATTTCCACTCACAAACTGCTCGGTACGAACGACGTCGCGCAGCCATCTCAGATTGGTCTCGATGCCGTCGATCCGGCTGTCATCAAGCGCGGTCTGCATTGCCGATGTCGCGGCGTCGCGGGTGGGGGCATGCACGATAAGCTTGGCGAGCATCGGGTCGTACCATGCACTGACCGTGCTTCCCGCCATGCACCATGTTTCGGCACGAATGTTCGATGGGAAGATGACGGCTGTCAGCGTGCCGGACGTCGGGCGGTAGTCGAGCGCGGGATCTTCGGCATAGACGCGCACCTGCACGGCATGGCCGCGCGGTTGTGGCGGTTCGGCATCCAGAAATGCGAAGTCTTTGGCAGCGCCTCGGATCATCCACTCGACAAGGTCGATGCCCATGACTTCTTCGGTAACGCCATGTTCGACCTGAAGTCGGGTGTTCATCTCCAGGAAGAAGAATTGCTGCCGTTCCGAATCGAAGAGGAATTCTACGGTGCCAGCGGATAGATATCTGGCCGATTCCCCCAAGCGGACAGCCGATGCGATGAGTTCATCGCGGATGGCTGTCGGCAGGTTTGGGGCGGGGGCTTCTTCGACGACCTTCTGGTTACGGCGTTGTAGCGAGCAGTCACGTTCCCCAAGGGGCATAATCTTGCCCGCTCCATCACCGAATATCTGCACTTCGATGTGGCGTGCACGACGAACATAGCATTCGAGGAATACGCCAGCGTCTCCGAAATTGCCTTCGCCCAGACGCGCGACGGTGGCGAAGCCTTCCCGCACGGCGGCTTCATCCTCACAGATGCGCATGCCGATACCGCCGCCGCCAGCCGTAGCCTTCAATATGACGGGGTAGCCAATCGACCGTGCAGCGGTTGCGGCCTCTTCTTCGTCCGTCAAAAGCCCGGTGCCGGGTGCGAGAGGTACGCCATGCTCGGCCGCGAGCGCTCGCGCGCTGTGCTTCAATCCGAATGTCCGAATATTGTCCGGTGTGGGGCCGATGAAGACAATCCCCTCGGCCGCGCAGCTTTCCGCAAATTCCGCGTTCTCAGCCAGAAACCCATAGCCCGGATGGATTGCGCCCGCGCCGGTATCGCGTGCTGCCTTCAATATCGCTGCGGTGTTGAGATAGCTTTCCGATGCGGGGGCGGGGCCGATGCACACGGCCACATCCGCTTGCGACACATGGAGGGAATCGACGTCTGCTTCCGAATAGACGGCGACGGAACGCAGGCCCATTTTACGCAAAGTGCGGATAATCCGGGTGGCGATTGCCCCCCGGTTTGCGACCAGGACGGTATCGAAGCTCATGCCGTAACGATCATCCGTACAGGTGTGGGGTTGAAGGCATTGCAGGGATTGTTGATCTGCGGGCAATTGGACACGACGACGATCAGGTCCATCTCCGCGCGCAGATCGACCGTCAATCCGGGTGCGGAAATGCCATCGACGATCCCAAGCGATCCGTCCGGTTCGACAGGGACGTTCATGAAGAAATTAATGTTGGAGACGATGTCGCGCTTGCCCCGACCTTCGGTCAGATTGGCCTCAAGGAAATTCTCGACACAGGCATGTTGCGCTTTCGTGTGATGCCCGTAACGCAGTGTGTTGGACTCGCAGGAACATGCCCCGCCGATGGTGTCATGATATTCGACGGACGTCCCAACGATGGTCATCATCGGACGCCCTTCATTCGATCGCAGAACGGACCCGGTGCGCAGGAACAGGTTCTGCTGTGCCGCAACCGTGTCCTGCGCGCTGTAGCGCTCGGCATCGTCGGCAGCGGCGTAAAGCAGGAAGTCCACCGCTTGATTGCCTTCCACATCGACAACGCGCAGCGTCTGTCCGGCGGCCACATGATGCAACCACGGCGCGCGTGCGGCTACGATCTCATCATGCACGATGGTGCCAGAAAGGCCGGCAGTATGCGGGTCGATAGTCAATGCGATCTCTTTCTTCCTAGCGCCGGAAATAGTCTTCGACATTCTGATAGGCGCGCAGACCCTCAGGCGTGGCGATGCGGACAGGATCGTCGGCAGGCGCGATCGCCCCGCGCCACGCCGAAACCCGAAGCGGCGTTACCGTCCATGCATCGCGGGGATCCAAAACATGCGGGCAATTGGCGATGACGGCGATCACGTCCATTTCCGCGCGCAAGATCATGGATCGCCCTGCATCATAAGGCCCGACAAGCGGCGTGATCGTCCCGTCCGCCTCTATCCGCGTGCCTTTGAACAGGTTGACGCAAGGGTGAACGTCCCGTCGTTGCAACCCATGCTTGGCCGCGCCCAACAGCAGGCGGTCGCGTCCATTGGGGAAGGCTCCGCTGTTGCGACCCTCTCCATATTTGGCAAGGTTGGTGGCTGCGTTCGAGGTGCCGCAAAAGGCATCATGGGTTTCCGCGCCATCCTCCAGGATGCTCATGAGCACGCGCCCCATATCGGACAACAGCAGCTTGCCTGTTCCCAGATAGGCATTCCATTGTATCTTGACCGTGTCTGCGACGTTGAGGCGTTCGGTCGGCATCTCGGCATTGAAGATAAGCATCGATGCGCAGGCATCGCCGCGCACATCGACCAAGCGAAGACGAGACCCTCGCGCCAACCTGCGCGACGTATATCCGCCTGCGGCGACGGTTTCTTCCCATAGCAGGTCGTCGCTGGCCACACCGGCAGGCAGGTCGTCCACGATAGGGGGGATCACTGGCATCGCTTCGACGACCGTTCCGGCCATCGCGCGCGCATGATCCCGCGCGGCCAGCGGATCGGCCAGTGTTGCCGTCATGCTGCGATGCCTTTGTCTGATGAGCGTTTGGTGGAAGCGGCGGTCTGGGTGCCTGCAACGTCGTCCTGTTCGTGAAGGGGTGGCAGCAAGGCGGTGGTGGTCACGAGTTGCAACTGGTGCACATTGCGAATGCTGCGCAAAGCGTCGCACAGTTCCTTCAGCCGCGTTGCCGGCCCCTGTACCAGCAACACCTCGAGCGACTGATCGTCCTCCAGAAAGACGTGCTGCGAAGAGATGACTTCCTTCAGATATTCCGATTGGGTCTGTGCAAGTTGCTGGCGCACACGACCCCGGTCGCCACGATAGACGAGGGTGATCGTGCCCGCGAGCAAGTCGTCTGGACGGGTCATTGCTTCGTGCTCGACCAGGGCGTGGCGAATCAGTTCTGCGATGAGTTGCGAGCGCGATGGCAGGCCGCGTTCCTCAACCATGACGTCCAACTGGCGAAATAGTTCTGCAGGGAGGCTCATGCTAAGCCGGGCGAGACTGGTCGGTTCGGTGCTCATAAGATGGTCTTCTCAATTATTACTTTAAGCGTCAAGTGTAATACTGTCAGCCACCGCCTCCGATGCGGGCGTGCGCTTGGCGAGCGGTAAATCATAGACCGCCGTTGCGCCAAAGCGATGCGGCGCATGCGGATCGCGACGGCGTTTATCCAATGTCAGCACGCGTGTGCCAAGAGAAAATGCTTCGCGAAGATCGTGCGTGACCATGATGACCGTCAGCGAATAATCGCGCCACAACCGCGTTATAAGAGCATGCATATCCGCCCTGATGCCCGGATCCAGCGCACCGAAGGGTTCATCGAGAAGCAGGATACGTGGACGCTTGATAAGCGCCTGCGCGATGGCAAGTCGCTGCTGCATTCCGCCGGACATTTGTGCGGGGTAGAGATGTAAGCTGTCGCTTAGCCCCACTGCATCCAGCATGTCTTCCGCCTCCGCCAAAGCTGCGCGGCGGCGCGATCCGAACAGGCGCGCAATCAATGGTGCCTGTGCGCATTCCAGCCCAAAAACGGTGTTATGGAGTACGGAGAGGTGCGGAAACACCGAATAACGCTGAAATACCACGCCGCGATCTGGCCCGCATTCGGGCTTCAGCGGGACACCGTCCAGCAGCATCTGCCCACGCGTCGGTATTTCCTGTCCGAGTATGACACGCAGCAGGCTGCTCTTACCCGCACCCGACGGGCCAATGATCGATACGAACGAGCCTGCCTCGATATCGAGGTTCACCCGTTCCAATACGACCTTATCGCCATATTCGACCCAGATATTCTGGAGGCTTAGCAATGCGCTCAATGCTCCGCTCCATGCGCCCAGGGAAACAGGCGACGGCTGGACCAGGTCAGGAGTACGTCCATCATGATCGCCAGCAATGCAATCCACGCGACATAGGGAAGAATGATATCCATCGACAGATAGCGGCGGACGAGGAATATCCGATACCCTAGGCCAACATCGGACGCGATAGCCTCTGCGGAGATCAGGAAAACCCATGCCGGGCCAAGCGAAAGGCGCACGGCCTGAATCAGCCGAGGCATAGCCTGTGGTAAGGCTACGCGCACCATCACTTGCCAGCTACTGGCGCCCAGGGTTTGTGCTTTGATGATCTGTTCGCGCGGTAATGCGGCAATGTGGGCGGCGACGTCGCGGATCATGAATGGCGCTATGCCGATGACTATCAACGCCACCTTGGCCATCTCTCCAAGACCGAAAGCGATGAATAATATAGGTAATAAAGCGATGGGCGGGATGACCGCAATGCCTGTTACCAGCGGGCCGAAGGTCGCGCGGATCGGCGGCAATGCGCCAAGTAACAATCCGACGAGCAATGCCGAAAGCGTGGATATGCCGAGCCCGAAGCCGAGCCGTTGCAGACTGGCGAAAGTATCTGCCCAGAAAATGAGTTGCCCGGAAAGCGGGTCGGGCTGGAACAGCAAGGCTGACATTGCGATGGCCATGTCACCAGGCAGCGGCAGGATCTTGTCATTGGAATTGGTGGCATGACGGCTGGCTGCCATGACAAGATATAGCAGCACCAGTAGCGCTATGGGAGCCGCACCCAGAAGGATGCTGTTGCCCCGCCGGATGCGACGATTGACCCAACGCACTATGCCATATCCTCGATGCAGCGCATGGGATCAGAGCTTACCATCGGCAGCCATCTGCATGTAGCTGGCATCGAACCTCAGGGTCACATGATTGGCGTCGCCCAGCGTCTTGTTGCCCGGGAAAGACATGCCGACCGCATCGGCAGACTTAGCGCCTTGGCCGAAGAGGCCCTTTGAATAGCTGAAGTCGCGCACGCGCGTCATCGTGGTGATAAGCGCGGGAGCCGAAGTGGCTGCAACCGCTGCCTTTGGATCGGTGTAAAGGTAAGTGGTGGAAAGTTGACTGTCGAACATTTCCGGCTTTGCTCCGGCCAATTTGGCCATAGCCGCACGCGCAGCCTTTCCTTCGGCATCCTGTCGCTGCATCAGCGCGGTGGTCTCATACCATATCCCCGCAAGCGCCTTACCCAGGTTCGGATTGGCCTTGAGCGTCGCGGTATCGACCACCAGCAAATCGAGTATTTCACCGGGAATGTCGGCAGAGCTAAACACCATCTTGGCGCTCTTCGTGGCCTTCATCACGGATAGCTGGGGGTTCCAGGCGACTGCCGCCGTCGCCTCCGGCGTGGCAAAAGCCCCGACTATGTCGGCATCCGATGTGTTGACCGTTTTGACGTCCTTCAACGCCATCCCAACGGAGCTCAAACCGCGCGCCAGCAGATAGTGCGACACGGAAAGTTCGGCGAGGTAGACTTGCCGACCCTTGATGGCGGCGAGCGTATCGGCGCCTTTCAGCATTACCCCATCATTGCCGTTCGAATAATCGCCGACGATGATCGCGCTCGTATCTTTGCCGCCTGCGGCGGGAATCGTGAGGGCGTCCATATTGGCAACCGTCACTCCATCCAGCTTTCCCGCGGTATACTGGTTCACGGACTCAACATAATCGTTCACCTGAACGATATTGATCTTGAGGCCGTATTTGTCGGCCCATTTCTTTACGATACCCGCTTGCTGAGCATAGGGCCAGGGCATCCAGCCAGCATAGATCGACCATCCAATGCTGAATTCCGTGCGCGGTTCTGTCGAAGTGTTTGTGGAGGGTGAGCACGAAGCCGCCAATAAGGCGCAGGCCATCAGTGCCATTCTTCCAGCGTAACGAATCCCGGTAAGCATGATTCGGCCCCTTTCGCAGTGCAGCATTGCCGCAAAGCGATGCTTTGTCCATGCAGGAATATTACTATTGCGAAGATTGGTAATATGGGTACCATCACTGCGAACGACATAGGTCGGCGGGGAAGGATGCGCATCGAGAAGCACGAAAAATGGGGGTTTGTCTCCGTTTTTGGGAGAATTCTATGGCGCAGAACTCTACCTACAATCCGGCGTTGTCGGGCAATCCGCAGTCCGCCACAGCACGTGCATATCCCAACGGCAACCCCGATTTAGGGTATAATCCGGTCGGTGTTCGCAATACCGACAGCGCTGTTGCGCTGCATCGCGATAAGCCTGTCCTGCACGATTACACGAGCGATGGACCTGCTCCGGGCAATCTGGCTTTTCGCTGGATATATGGGTCCAACGTGGCCGCTAAAAATCGCGATCCGCGTGTGCAAGTCGTGCAATATAACGAAGATAGCTTCGTCCTGCGGCAGAATGTCTGCGTGCATTGGGAAGCACCGTTCACCTATCTGTTATTCGGTAACACAGGCGCGCTGCTGATCGACAGC
Organism: Sphingobium sp. BS19; assembly: GCF_027925545.1. Classification (NCBI taxonomy): domain Bacteria; kingdom Pseudomonadati; phylum Pseudomonadota; class Alphaproteobacteria; order Sphingomonadales; family Sphingobiaceae; genus Sphingobium; species Sphingobium sp. BS19. Next base: position 32,847 of record NZ_BSEF01000019.1, on the reverse strand, counting down.
GGTGCGACGGCAGAGGCGCGCCATTATCCACTGCGGGAAACCGTCGACGCAATCATCGCGCGCTGGGGGCAGGCGCGGGGCCGTAGCAAAGTTCCGCTCACCATCGCGCTGACGTCGGGTGAGGATGTTGCGCAAAATCAGGGGCTCGTGCAATTTGCCGGACGAGCGGACACGACGATTGTTCCCAAACCGCTGGAAGTGATGAAGCGCTTTTACGGTTTGGGGAAAAGTTGGCAGGCGGGCGTTGGCAAGATCGATCTGGGCGATCGCAGTATCGAGGTGATCCCGACGCCAGGGACGCACAAGGATGGGGTCAGCTTCTATGATCCCTATTGCGATTTTCTCTTCACTGGCGATTTCCTGTTTCCAGGCAAGATCAATATCGGCAACGACCGCGACTATCTCGCTTCACTGGAGCGGCTCAAGGCTTTCACGGCAAGTCGTCCGGTGAAATGGATTCTTGGCGGTCACATCGAGATGATGTTCGTGCCGGGCAAATATTATCCGCGCTTCATGTCGTACAAACCTTACGAACGGGTGCTGGAGATGACGCCCTCCCTGATCGACGAAGCCATTCAATATGCTCGCGAGATACAGGGGAAGGACATGATGCTCATTCGCCCGGATTTCGCACTGTTCAATGGAGTCAGCCCGGACCAACGGACTCAGGTCTGGCCCGAGGGCGTCCCCAACATCAATCCGCCTCGCCCCTTCTGACGACAAGGAACGCATCCATGGATCGTCGCACTTTTCTTACCTATAATGCTGCAGCCGTCGCGGTGCCGTTGTCCGGAATGGGGCTGTCTGCTTTGACCGATGCGGCGTCGGCGGCAGTCCGACCCGCGCCCATCGATTTCAAAAGCAATCTGCCTGCGCAGGGTAGTTTCCCGAAAAAATGGATCTGTGGTTCTCCTTCGAGCATGGATAATACCGATCCACCGGTTCAGGTGCACTGGTACAATCCGCACACGGCTATCCTCCGACAGAACAAGGCGTATAGCTACGAAGCGCCGTTCGCTCCGCTCTATTTCGGTAACGATCGTGTGCTGTTGCTGGACGAAGGATTCGTACAGTTGCGCAATGACTGGGACCTGCGCGGGATCGTGGACCAGTGCATTGACGAGTGGTGTCGTCGCAACGGTCGCGATCCGGCCAGTCTGGAGCTGCTGGTCGCGTTCAGTCATTTGCATGCCGATCATTATGCGGCCGTCAATCAGTTCGCCGACCGTCCCAACACGCGCTACATGGGCCTGACCCACGAAGAGATGGTCGGGTTTTGGGGCATGACCAACTTCCCGGAAGAGCGGGTGACGCTAGACTTGGGTGGTCGCGAGATATTGATATGGGGCTCGCCCGGCCATGTCGTTTCCGAATTTGCTTATTATGACAGCTATACCCAGATCCTTTATACGGGCGATATGTTCTATCGGGGCCGTTGCTACATCAGCTTCTGGCAACCCTGGTTCGATAGCATGAAGCGGCTGATAGATTTTTGCGACACGCATCCGGTCACCCATGTGATGGGGTGTCATGTGGAAATCAGCGTCGATGGTGAGGACTATCCTTACGGCCTGACCTATCAGCCTGACGAGGCACCGGTAGAGATGACGGTTCAACAACTGCGCGAGGCGTTTGCCTATGCGCAGAAAATTACCGAGCCCGGCATTTATTTCACAAGCACCGTTTTCCTCTGCAATCAGACCCGGAGCCTGACGACCATCGACAAGAACCCGTATCGGTACGACTGAACACCGGGTGCCATCGCAAGGGAGATCGCATATGAAAAAGCCCATAGGACTGATGCTGTTATTAGGTGCGCTTTGTGCCGCGGATGCGCCTGACCCCGCGGCGCTGAACGAAAAAGTAATTAGCGTTCCGGGCTTTGCCGATTTCCTTGCCGTTGACGGAAGCACCGTGTGGGCGACGAATGCAGGCCGCGTCGAACAGTGGTCGGCTGAAGGAAAGCAGGCATCCGTTACGGTTCCAAAGCCGTGTGGGGCCATGACAATCGCTTTCGGTGCACTGTGGGTTGCCAACTGCAAGGATGGCAATCTTTACAGGATCGACCCGAAGACATCGACGGTGCAGGCGATCATAGCGACTGGCATCGCCAACCCCGCCGGAGAGTTGAACGTTGTTTCGGGCGCCGGCTCGATATGGGTTCCGAGCGATAAATCGGGGAAGATCGCCAGAATAGACCCCGCAACGAATACCGTGACCGCAACGGTGAGCGTCGATCCTGGCACTTTCTACCTTGCCTTTGGATTTGACGGGCTTTGGGCAGTCAGCAGCGATCAGCAATCGCTCCAGCATGTCGATCCGCAAACCAATGCCGTGGTGAAAAAGGTCAAGCTGGGCAAGCAGCCTGGTTTCCTTGCCGCAGGCGAGGGGGCGGTGTGGGTGCAGGAACAAGGCGACGGCACCGTTGCACGGGTCGATCCCGCCACGGTCACGGTAAGCGGTCGAGTGCAGGTCGGCAAAACCCTGATCTATGGCGACATCGATGTGGGCGGCGGAAAAGTGTGGCTCCGCACGACGGAAGACCAGACCTTCGTAGCCATCGATCCGACAAGCCTGAAGATACTGGCGCGCGCTGGAAAACCTTCAGGGAGCGGTGCTTTGAGATATATGCCAGACGGCATTTGGACGACTGCCCACGACCTGCACAGCCTGTCCTGGTGGAGCGCCGCATCGAAAACGACGCATTGAGTTTTGCGACTCCATTTTCACGCCCCGAAATCGATTCGGCGACCAGCACAACAATTTCGGCAGCAACAGTGGGATCAGCGCCATATCGTGACGAGTGAACTGAACGGAGATTTGGGATAAAAAGCGAAAGAATGCCTATTTTCCATCGCTTAACGCGCGCTCATTCCCGGCGATCAAGGTCGTAAATTAATACTCTTGACGCATTCCGTAATATCAATACCTTGTAATTACCGCCTGGTAGAGCGCAGTCACATACAGAGAGAGGATCGAAGCGTTAGCCCGGATTTCCGGGCTGATATGGGGAGACTTTCGATGGATCATCGGCCAGCCTATGATGCTGCTCTATCAAGCGATGCGCGATTAATCGCGGATGATGGCCGTTTCCATTCCGTTGCCAGTACTTCGAGTTCCTTCAATGGCGAAGGCGTAGCTGCGCGGACGGAGCACCCACTCACAACGCGGGCATTTAACCTTCTGCCGCCCGCTACCATTGCTCTCATCGTTTCATTTTGGGCATTCGGGCCGCAATCCTGGACCGATAATCCATGGTCGATCGTAGCGGTAGGTCTCCTCACCACGGCGTTCGTGCAGGCGATGGAGTTCATTCGCGAGCGGCATGAAGGTTGGCGCATCACCATGCGCGAGTTTGCGACCGATATCTTCTATGTGGCGTTGGGTTATACGGCGATCGGCTGGGCTTCAAACCTGCTGGCCGAAGAGCCCTTACGGGCGGCAAAGCAGTCATTGGGCATCACTACGGACTGGGCCATGCATCTGCCGTTCCTCGTGCAGGTCGCTCTTGTGGTTTTCCTGGTCGAATTCGGTCAATATTGGATGCATCGACTGATGCACAATAATGCGTGGTTCTGGTCAACGCATGCGCCGCATCATCACATTACCCAACTGAACGCGATGAAAGGATATGTCGGCAATCCCGTCGAATTGTTCCTTATCAGCCTGAGCGTCGTTGCGTTGTTCGATCTGCCGCAAGCTGCACAGTTCTGCGCTTTCAATATCCTGGGTGCAGTTTCCACTTATGCCCATGCCAATGTGCGGTCCGACCCGCCTAAATGGTATGCGTTCTTCTTTACGACGATCCAGAACCACAGCCTGCATCATTCGACTGGCTATGAGGAAACACGTTGTAACTATGGCAACTCACTCATCCTGCTCGATCGCATCTTCGGCACGTATCGGGAAGGCGAAGGGGTGATCGTGGGTCAGGATGACCGCAACAGACTGTCGATCTGGGAGCAGACAATATTCCCGGTTCGTCCACTGATCGAAAAAATAAAATACAAAAATAACAATGCTACCGCCGGGGAACTGACCTCGGGTGGATAGTGGGAGGCTCAGGATCGAGCGTCTCAAATACTCGGAAATGTTTAGCACGTGGGCACCAACCAAAACCCGCAAAGGGCGGCTGGCGCATGGTGCGAAATCATAAAAACCTAAGCCGTTCGGGTTCTGGCAGGGCAGCACCACGCATGGCGGCAACCGAAAAAGGGAAACACATGTCTCATCGTGCGCAATTGAAACTGGGGCTTTTGTCCGCAACGATATTGACGACTGTAGCGCTTGCAATGCCTGCGCGCGCGCAGGAGGCGCTGGATCCGTCTGCCGCGTCTGGTGACGCCATCATCGTGACCGGCACACGCCGCAGCACGACGATTATGGATACGCCGATCAACATTGCGGCGGTCGGTGCCGAGGAGCTCGCACTTCAGCGGATACAGGATGTGCGCGACCTTGCAGACTTTACGCCGGGCATGACGATCTCCGACACCGGACCCGGCACGACAGGCTCGATCGTGCTGCGCGGCCTTAGCGCATCGGACGTCGACGCCGGCGGTGTGAACTATGACGACTCGCTCGGCGTCTATCTTGGCGAAGTGCCGCTATATTATGACTTCAAACTGCTCGACATCGCACGGGTGGAAACGCTGCTGGGTCCGCAGGGTACGCTGTATGGCCTTGGTACGCTGGCGGGTGCGATCCGCTACATTCCCAACCGCCCAAACGTGACCGATTTCGAGGGTGAAGTGCATGGTAGTTTCTATGGCAAGAGCCATGGTAGCAAACCTGGCTATCAGGGGGACGCCGTCATCAATATCCCGATCGTGAAGGACCATATCGCCTTCCGGTCGGCCACTGGCTATTATTATGACCCCGGCTTTATCGACTATCCCCTCCTGATCCAGACACCGGGCGTTTCGCTGCCGCAGGCGATCGGCTCGCCTCCCATCACGGATGCCTTCCGTGCGGCGAACCTTACAAGCCGCAAGGATTTGAACTTCGAAAAGACAATTACATCGCGCAATCAGTTGCTGTTTCAAAGCGATGAGGACTTCTCAGCCACCTTTACCTACGCATTTCAGCGGACCAAGACCGATGGCGCGCAATCCAACGGCGCAGGCGTTTTGGGAACGGGCAAGTACGAGAATGCCAGCCGCTATATCGAACCGGTGAACCGGCGCGCGCACTTGGTCAGCCTGGAAATCAACGCGAACGTATTCGATATCGCGGATCTGGTGGCGACGACGGCCTATACCGATGTGAAGGCGGATTCGCAGGGGGACAATACCGACCTGCTGCTCGATTTAGACTATGATTACGAAACGTTCCCGGCCTTTTCGAGCTGGAATGAAAGCCATACGCGGCGTAAGCAATATAATCAGGAAATTCGCCTCGTCTCCCGCCATGGCGGGCCTTTCAGTTGGGTTCTTGGCGGCTTCCACAACGAGAATAAATACGCCAGCGACTATGCGGAGCATATCCCAAATCATCCTTGGGCCGATCCTGCAACCAACCCCGAATATCTCGAATATGTGAGCTATACCCGGTCGAAGGTAACCGAACAGGCCGCCTTTGGCGAAGGATCGTTCAAGATTACTCCGGCCTGGCAGGTGACGGCCGGCGCACGCTACTTCAAATATACCTCGACCATCGCTGGCGCTCAGACGCTGCCGATCCTTGGTGACCCCCTCGATCCGCGCGATCTGACGCCGCGCGGGGGCGATGCCGGTAAGAGCGGCTGGGTGTGGAAGTTCAACAGCTCGTACAGGTTCTCCGATGCCCTGATGGCTTATGCAACGTACAGCAAAGGCTATCGCATCGGCGGACCGAACAGCGTTGCGCCCTGTCCTACGCCCCTGCCGAACGATCCCGACGGCGACGGTAAAAACAATACGCAGATCATCTGTGCTTTGCCGAACGAAGTTCAGTACGGCCCGGATAGCACCAAGAATATCGAGGTCGGGATCCGCTCGCAGCTCTTCGACCGCAAGCTGACGTTCAACTTCAACGTCTTCCAGATCAAATGGCAGGGCATTCAGGTGGACTCCGCTACGCTGAACGGAATTGCCGGTATCACGGTAAACGGCGGCGGAGCCGAGTCCAAGGGTTTCGAATCCTCGTTCCAGGTTAGGCCGTTCACCGGGTTGTCCATTCAGGGCACCTATTCCTACACCGACGCCAAGCTGACCGACGATGTGCCTGGTATTATTCCGATTAACGATCCGGCCGGCACCTATCCCAGCGATGCCATCACCATTCCTGCACTTTCGGGCGATCGCTTGCCAGGCTCGGCGAAGAACAGCGGCAGCCTGGGCGCGACCTACACCACGCCTTTCATGGCCGGTTCGCTAACAGCCAACTGGACGGCGACGTATCGCGGCAATATCGTGACACGGCTTGGCTGGGATCGCGCGTTCGGCGACAAGCTGCCGAGCTATGTGATGCATCGGGCGTCGCTGACATATGATGCCGACCGTTACAGCGTCAGCCTTTTCGCGAGCAACATCTTCGATAAATATGCGGTTGTGTCCGTCTCCAACGACCGGTCGCGTGTTGGCCTGAATGACGGCGTGGCCTTGCGTTATTATCAGCGGGCGGTGGCAAACCCGCGCACATTCGGCATCGAGTCACGGTTCAAATTCTGAGGGTGGCTGACGGGCGGGACATTCTCCTGAGAAGGGTGTCCCGCCGTCACTCGCGAACCTATTTTGCGCCAATCGAACCATCCCGTTTCGCGGCGAAGACTTATCTTCTAAGCTGCACCAGATGGATATGGCATGACTTTGAAGGCTGAAGCGCTCTCTGCATTGCGACGGGGGGACGTGTCTGCCGCGGCTGTGGCGGCCAGGGCATTGGTCGAAGCCAATCCTGATTCCGCCGACGGTTATTTCCTGCTGGGCATGGCCGCTGCGGAGGTTGGGCAGATTGCCAAAGCTGTGCCGATGCTGGAGGCCGCAGTGGCGCGCGGGCCGGAGGCAGAGCATCTGGCGCAACTGGCTCGTCTCCTCATCCTCCTGCGGCGCGATGGTGAAGCAGGCGATGTGGCAAGGGAGGCTATCGCCCTTGAGCCCGTCGACCCGTTGACCCTCGATACCATCGGATGCGTATTTTCGCGGCTGGGGGACCATGAAGGTTCAATGGCACCGTTTCGCGCGGCAGTGGCCGGTGCGCCTTCGAACCTTGATTTCCGGTATAATCTGGCGGCGGCATGCGGCTTTACTGGCCGAATAGCCGATGCCACCGCCCACTATGAGACGATCCTTGCCGCCGATCCCGGCAATGCACGCGCACATTATGCGCTGGCAATTTTGGCGCGCCAAACGGTTGAGGCCAATCATGTCGCGCGGCTGGAAGGCGCGCTCTCGATAGCCAAACGTCCGGAAGACAGGCTGCGCATTCAATATGCATTGGCGAAGGAACAAGAGGATTTGGGTGAGGCCAAGGCCGCGTTCCGCAATCTGTCGGCAGCCAACGCCGCACATAAGCAGACGATTGCCTACGACTTTTCCAGGGACGAAGAGATTTTCGACGCTATCGAAAGCCTGTTCGCGCACGGAATTCCACCCGCATGGAAGGGAAGGGGGCTGGTCGATCCTGCGCCGATATTCGTTGTGGGCATGCCGCGAACAGGCACCACTTTGGTCGATCGCATTCTCTCGTCGCATCCTGATGTGGGATCGGCGGGCGAGCTTCAGGCGATGCCCTTGGCCGTCAAGCAAACCGCTGGCACAGCGTCACGGCTGGTGATCGACGCCGCAACGATCAGGGCCAGCGTCGATGCTGATCCGACGGCCATTGCGCAGGCGTATCTCGCGCGCGCTGAGCATCATCGACCGCAGGACAAAGAGCGCTTCAGCGACAAGTTGCCCGCCAATTTCCTATATGTAGGGCATATTGCACAAGCTTTTCCAAATGCGCGCATAGTCTGCCTGCGCCGCAATCCGATGGATACGGTGTGGAGCAACTTCAAGAATTTGTTTGCGAGCCAGTCGGCTTATTACGCCTATTCCTACGACCTGATGGATACTGCGCGTTATTATGCCCGCTTTGATCGGCTGATGGCATTGTGGGAGCAATTGCTGCCGGGTCGGGTCCTCCATTTATCATATGAAGCAATGGTGTTCGACCAGGAGAGAGAGACGCGATGCTTGCTCGCGCATTGCGGTCTCAAATGGGACACAGCCTGTCTGACCTTCCATGAGAACCGGTCTGCCGTGGCTACGCCCAGCGCGGCACAGGTTCGGCGGCCGATGAACGCGGATGCGGTTGCCCGGTGGCGCGCGCACGAGGCTGGATTGGCAGATGTAAAGCAATGGTTCGACGCGCAGGGGATCGCTACGAACTGACGTGGTTTCCTTGATTGAACGGCGGGAGCCGGACCGGCCATTTTAAAGATGTCGCAACAACCTATGCTTTCTTACAGAGGAAATGGATCGCACTGCCGCCCATAGTCGCCATGACACCAGCGGGAGGAGCGAGTCATTTCGAACCGGATTGCCATTGCAGAAGGACTGTTCACGGACGGCGATGCGCCTTGCCTGATCGGTGGACGTGATCGGGAAACGGGACGTATCCTGTTCCCCTGTCCTTCGGACGCAACGCGGTTTGAAGCGGTCACTTTGCCGCGCAACGGTACGCTCTGGTCGTGGACTGTTCAGCGCTATCGCCCGAAGTCGCCTCCCTATGCAGGACCGGAGGCGTTCGAGCCTTTTGCGATCGGCTATGTCGAATTGCCTGATGCAGTGATCGTCGAAGCGCCGCTTACAGGCGTCGCGTTCGATGCGATTACGATCGGAATGCCGATGCAGACGGTTCTTCAACCGCTCAATTCCGACGCGCATGGCAACACCATCATGACCTTCGCTTTTGCTCCTCGCGATGCGGAGGCAGTACATGAGTGATGTCTATATCGTCGGCATCGGCATTCATCCCTTTGGACGCACCGACGGTCTGTCCGGCATTCAGCAAGGGGCGCATGCTGCGCGCGTTGCGCTTGCTGACGCAGGTCTGGAATGGCGCGACATGCAGTTCGGCTTTGGCGGGTCGGATGCGTCGGGCAATGCAGATACTATCGTCAACGAGTTAGGGCTCACGGGCCTGCCCTTCATCAATGTTAAAAATGGCTGCGCGACCGGCGGATCGGCATTGATCGGTTCCTGGCAAGCCATCGCTTCCGGCCAGAATGACGTTGGCATCGCTTTGGGCTTCGACAAGCACCCGCGCGGCGCGTTCAATGCCATGCCCGCCGAATACAGTCTGCCCGACTGGTATGGTGAAGTCGGCATGATGGTAACGACGCAGTTCTTCGCCATGAAACTGCAACGGTACATGGCTGCATATGGGATCACGCCCGCATCATTGGGTCGGGTTGCGGAAAAGGCGTTCGACAATGCTGTCCATGCCGATCACGCATGGCGTCGCGCGCCGGTCGATCTGGACACGATCCTCAACAGTCAGATGATCAGCGATCCGCTGACCAAATATATGTTCTGCTCGCCGGCTGAAGGGGGCGTGGCCCTTATTCTCGCCAGCGAAAAGAAGGCGCGTGAACTGGGCCGTGCGCATGTCCGGATAAAAGCCGCGGTTATCCGTACCCGGCCGCCCGGCTCCTTCGAGGTGTTCGCGCCCAGCATCGATGTAAAACGTGGTGGCGCTCCGACGCTGCTGGCGTCTGCGGCAGCCTATGAGATGGCAGGCATCGGGCCGCAGGACATCGACGTGGCGCAGTTGCAGGACACCGAGTCAGGGGCGGAAATCATGCATATGGCTGAAAACGGTTTCTGCGCGGATGGCGATCAGGAGCAATGGCTGGCCGAGGGTTGGAGCCGGATTGACGGCAAGTTGCCGATCAACACCGATGGCGGATGCCTCGCTTGTGGTGAACCGATCGGCGCCTCGGGTCTGCGACAGGTGTACGAAAATGCCACGCAGTTGCTGGGGCGTGGCGGCGGCCGGCAAGTGCCTGGCGCCCCCAAGACGGCATATTCGCACGTATACGGTGCCCCGGGTATTTCCGGCGTGGCCATTTTGGAACGATAGAAATGGACCTCAATTTCTCTTCAGAAGACGAAGCCTTTCGCAGCGAAGTGCGTGCGTTTCTGGACGATAATCTGCCCGAGTATCTGCGCGCCGGTATGCGTGCGACGCCGTCCGTATTTGTGGAACCGGATATCGGGCGCGAATGGCAGCGCATCCTGTATGAAAAAGGATGGCTGGCTTACAATTGGCCGCTGGACTGCGGCGGCACCGGATGGACGACGGTCCAGCGCTACATCTTCGAAAAGGAATGCGCGCTTGCCGATGCGCCCGGCTTGCCGGTGCTGGGCCTCAAGTTGCTCGGCCCAGTTATCTGTCGCTTTGGCACGGCGGAGCAGAAGGCAGAGATTTTACCCCGCATTCTCAATGGTACGGACTATTGGTGTCAGGGCTTTTCGGAACCTGGTGCAGGGTCGGATCTGGCCAGCCTCAAGACCCGAGCAGAAAAAAAGGACGGCCATTACGTCATCAATGGGCGCAAGCTCTGGACGACCCATGCGCATCACGCTTCGCATATATTCTGCCTGGTTCGTACCAATCCGGATTGCAAGCCGCAGGCTGGCATCAGTTTCATTCTGGTCGACATGGCGCAGCCCGGTATCGAGGTCCGCCCCATCAAAGGGCTGGCTGGCGATCATGAAGTCAATGAAGTCTATATCGACGATGCAATCGCGCCTTTCGAGAACCTTGTCGGGGAGGAAGGGCAGGGGTGGACTATCGCGAAATTCCTGCTGGAGAACGAACGCGGCGGCGCATGCCATGCTCCCAAATTGCTCGCCGATATTCGTAAGCTACGTCAGGCTGCCGCGCGTGAGCCGGATGGCCTTGGGGGCTCAATGGCGGAAGACAGCGCGTTTATGGCCGCACTTGCATTCGCTGAGCTAGAGAGCCAGGCGCTGGAAATGACGGAGCTGCGTGTGCTTGCCGAAATGGCGAAAGGGCTTCCTCCCGGCCCCCAGACATCGCTGTCGAAGATGATTGCATCGACGCTTCGTCAAAAGGTCGATGGACTTGCGGTGCGCTTGTTCGGCTATGCAGGGCTGGCGCTGGAGGAGGTCCGTCCCCTCTATGGCAATGACAGTCCAGAGCCGCTCTACGGTAAAGAGGCGCAACTGGCCGCGCCGCGCTATCTTAACAGTCGCGCATGGACGATCTTCGGCGGAACCAACGAAGTTCAGCGGACCATCATAGCTAAAACTGTGCTGGGGCTGTAACTTTGCCCAACTCATATAATCGGACGGAAGAGGACCATCATGCAACATAGCCGCGAAGCGCTGCTGCAAGCCTATCGCCAGATGAAGACCATCCGGGCGTTTGAAAATCGCTTGCATGACGAAATCGCATTGGGCGAGATCGCTGGGTTCACCCATCTGTACGCCGGACAGGAAGCCTGCGCCGTGGGGGTGTGCGAGCATCTGGGGCCGACCGACTACATCATCTCAACGCATCGCGGCCATGGGCATTGCATCGCCAAGGGTTGCGATGTCCTCGACATGATGAAGGAAATCTACGGCAGCCGCGAAGGCCTTTGTAAAGGTCGGGGCGGCTCCATGCACATTGCCGATGTCAATGTCGGGATGTTGGGGGCCAATGGCATCGTGGGTGCTGGTGCGCCTATCGCCGTCGGTGCGGGTATATCAGCCAAGGCGAAGGGCACGGTCTCCATCGCATTTTCCGGCGATGGCGCTTGCAATCAGGGCACGACCTTCGAAGCGATGAACATGGCCGTGGTGCTCAAAGTCCCGGTGATCTTCATCTACGAAAACAACCATTATTCCGAGCATACCGGCGTGGCTTATGCTGTCGGTGCGGATAGCATTCTCGACCGCGCTGGCGCATTCGGCATGAAGACGTTCAAGGCGGATGGGATCGACTTTTTCGCTGTCTATGACGTGATGCGCGAAGTCATCGAATATTGCAAAGCGACCAATCTGCCTGCCGCCGTTGAACTGGATACCGAACGCTATTTCGGCCATTTCGAAGGCGATCCGCAGCGCTATCGCGGTCCGGGCGAGCTGGATCGCATTCGCGAAGAGCGCGATTGCCTTAAGATATTCCGCCAGAAAGTGACCGAAGCCAAGCTGTTGGAGGGCGCGGACATCGACGCTGTTGACGCCGAAGTCATGGCCTTGATCGAGCGCGCCGTTACCGAAGCCAAGGTCGCCGAAAAACCACAGCCCGAGCATGTCCTTGAAGACGTGTACATCAGCTACTGACGCATAGGGATCACGACACATGGCTATCAAGATGATCCGCGAGGCGATCCTCGAAACGATCGACGCAGAAATGGCGCGCGATGAGAATGTCATCATGCTGGGCGAAGATATCGTCGGGGGCAACGGCGCGCCCGGAGGCCCGGAAGCGATAGGCGGTATCTGGAGCACGTCCACTGGCCTTTGGGCGAAATATGGTCCGGACCGGGTGATCGACACGCCGATTTCCGAAAGCGCCATCATTGGTGCGGCAGCGGGCGCTTCGCTTACCGGTAAACGGGCAATTGCGGAGATCATGTTCGCCGACTTTATCGGCGTGTGCATGGATCAGATCTGGAACCAAGTCGCCAAGTTCCGTTATATGTTCGGCGGGAAATCAACCTGTCCTATCGTAATCCGGATGGTTTACGGCGCAGGCTTCAATGCCGCCGCCCAGCATAGCCAGTCGATACATGCGATGGTAACGGCGATGCCGGGCCTGAAGGTCGTGATGCCCAGCACCGCTGCCGATGCCAAAGGATTGCTGACACAGGCAATCCGTGACGACGACCCGGTCATCTTCCTGGAGCACAAGGCGCTGTATGCGGTGAAGGGTGAGGTTCCCGATGGCGAATATCTCATTCCTTTCGGACATGCGCGACACGTGATGCAGGGCGACGACATCACCATTCTCGCCACGGGCATGATGGTGGGCTTCGCGGAAGCGGCGGCCAGGCAACTGGCCGAAGACGGCATCGGCTGCGACATTATCGATCTACGGACCACCAGTCCGCTGGACGAGGAAGCGATCCTCGATAGCGTGGAGCGCACTGGTCGCCTGCTGATTGTCGACGAAAGCCCGCCCCGGTGCAGCCTTGCCACCGATCTATCCGCGTTGGTTGCGAACAAGGCGTTCGCTTCTTTGCGTGCACCCATAGAGATGGTGACGGGGCCGCATACGCCGATCCCGTTCGCGCGCGAACTGGAGCAGGCATATTTGCCTTCTCCGGACAAGATCACCGCCGCCGCCATCAAGCTCATGTCCTACAAGCGGGGATGACAGTCATGGCCAATCTACGCGCATTCACGATGCCCAAATGGGGCATAGAAATGACGGAGGGCGTCGTTGCCGAATGGATGGTCAAGGAAGGCCAGCCTTTTGCCAAAGGCGATACCCTTGCGCTTATCGAGACCGACAAGATCACCAACGAAGTCGAGGCAGAAGCGGATGGGATGTTCCCGCGCCTGCTGGCAGAACCGGGTAGCACATGGCAGGTTGGCGAGCTTATCGCGGTACTGGCGGATGCCGGTGACACGCCTGCTGCGGAAGAAGTGGATGCATTTGTATTAGGCTTCAAGCCGGCCGATAATCGTGTAGCGTCCAAGGCAGGCGAAGCGGCTAAGACGGCATCGGCCGCAGCGCCTCCTCCGCCGCCAAAGAAAGCGGCCAGCATCGGTTCCGACGTCAATATATCGCCAGCCGCGCGGGCACTCGCCGAGGAAAAGAGTGTCGATATCTCTGGCATCAAAGGGTCGGGAGATAAGGGGCGCATTACTCTGCAGGACGTGTTGCAGGCCAGCCTGGCCGATGCACCTGCGTCTTTGCCCGTCAGCGGGGGTAGTCCGGTAGACCTGACGCCTATCGGCAATGCACTGGACGACATGTTCGCCAGCCCGCTCGCAAAGCGACTGGCGGTGCAGCACAATATCGATCTATCGGGCATCAGCGGCACAGGCCCACGCGGTCGTATTTGCAAGGCGGATGTACTGGCGCTGGTAAAGGTTGAAGCCCCGGCAGAAGCGGCTCCCGTACCTACCTTTGCGCGGCCTGCGGCAGGAACAGCCGAAATCGTCAAGATGTCGCCGATGCGCAAGGCCATCGCCAAGGCGCTCAGTCACAGCAAATCCACGATCCCGCATTTCTATCTGCGTTCAGAAGTGCGGATCGATGCTATCCTTGGTCTGCGTGCACAAGCGAAGGCCGCAACCGGTGAAGCGCCCAGCATCAACGACTACATCATTCGGGCGGTCGCAGTTGCCCTCACGCGACATCCTGACGTGAATGTGCAAGTGCATGGCGACGAAATCCATCGCTTCGGGAGCGCCGATATTTCTGTCGCTGTGGCGACGGATAAGGGATTGATCACGCCCATCGTTCGTGGTGCGGATCGCCTATCTGTCGCTGCCATATCGCGTGAGGTGAAGGCGCTGGCGGAGAAGGCGCGGACCGGAAAACTTTCAGCGGAAGAGTTTCAGGGGGGCAGCTTCTCGATCAGCAACCTGGGCATGTTTGGTATCGATCAGTTCGACGCGATCATCAATCCGCCACAGGGTGCCATTCTCGCCATCGGTGCGGGCAAGCGCCAACCGATTGAAGTGGGACATGCGCTGGCTTTTGCAACGGTCGTAAAGCTCTCTTTGTCTTGCGATCACCGCGCCATCGATGGGGCTGTCGGCGCCGATTTTATGCGAACGCTAAAGGGATTGATTGAAGAACCGACAGTGGTGTCAGGTTCATAACGCTGGACATAAGATAGAGTTATTGATCTAGATTAAGATAAATACGGTGATTATTCATACACTTGATCAGCCGCATTAAGATATTTTTTTTGTCTTGATCCTATGCCTGTGCCGATGGTGCAGGCGTTAGATCGGGTCTTGACGACAACGGGGGTAAGGCAGCCCTGGCATCTGCGCATTTGCGCGCTGGCCGCGATCGCGGCTGTGGCGGCTTTCGCGACCGCCGCAGCCTATCTGGATCTGCTCGTAAACGTCCCACTGCTTTACGCATGGGCGCTTAGCGGAATTTCTATTATAGGACTTTTATGGGCGAGTGTCCGCCTGATGCGGATAAAAGTGGCCTTGGCGACATTATCCGATCGCGCGCAATTAGCCTCCTTCAATCAAAGAGCATCTTCGAGCGTCGACACTCTCCTTAGTTGTCTCGGCGCCTATATCGAAGCCAACATCGTTCGCACTGCCGAATTAGATCACCGCAATGCCCAGCGTCACGGCGTTACCGGCCTGCCCACGCGCGAACCTCTGATAGAAGTTATTGGCGAACAAACGGAAGGGGGCACCCTGGGGATCGTGGAATTGTGCGATTTCGATCGGCTCAGCGCCTTCGATATTGCCTTGGCCGATCAGGTTCTGAACGACGTCGCAGGTCGATTGCGCCGGATGGTGGGCGATAACCGCTTTCTGGCGCATGTCGACCGCGCGCGCTTTGCAATCTGGTATGGCGGTCCGGCAGCCGAAATAGCGCGCAATGAGTTTGATGCTGTTTGTTACGCGCTACGCGACCGGATCAAATTCGACGACATCGACATGCTGCCGCAGATCAAGTCTGCATGTGCCTTTCAGGGCGGCCAGCCTTTTGTCCCCGCCGCACTGTTGGCCCGCACGATTGCGGCATTGTCGGACCCCCAGTCGGCTGACACGCATGTGCCTGAGACCTATGCCGTAGAAAAAGCACGTAGTTCATTTTTGCTGGAGCAGGATTTGCGACAGGCGGTCGCGCGAAATGAACTCGAATTATGGTTTCAGCCCTTCATCGATGCATCGGCACGCCGGGTGTGCGGGGCGGAGGCATTGCTGCGCTGGCGTCATCCCAAGCATGGCCTGATTGCGCCAAACGCTTTCATCCCGATGATGGAGCTAACCGGTCTTGCCGATGAAGTTGGCCTGTGGACACTCAACGCCGGATGCAAGGAAGCGCGAGAATGGTCTCGACAAGGATTGGGTGTTGTAAAAATTGCTATCAATCTTTCCGCTCATCAGCTTGCCGACAATACGCTTGATCGTGCGGTTGAGCGGACGTTGCAGCGGCACGATCTGCCAGCGGGGCTGCTCGAACTGGAACTTACCGAAACCGTTGCCGCGGTCGATTCCGATGATGCCAAGCAACTGTTCAAGAAATTGCGTGCTCTTGGGGTTTCTATTTCAATCGACGATTTTGGCGCCGGCTATTCCAGCCTGTCTTATCTGAAAAAGCTGGAGTTCGATAAGCTGAAGATCGACCGTGAATTCGTAACCAACGTCGATCTCCAGCGCGACAGTCAGGCAATTTGCCAGAGCATCATAGCGCTTGGCCGAGGTCTGGGCATCGCTGTCTTGGCGGAAGGCATAGAGCGACCGGAGGAATATAGCTGGCTCCGGCGACATGGCTGCGAACTGTTTCAAGGCTATTACTTCTCGCATCCTATTCAAGCGCCGCAATTTTCCGATTTCGCGCGAAACCGCGACCATATCGTTTCCCTCACCGATCTTTCCCCCGCCGCTTTGCAAAAGCGTCTGACTACGAGTGTCCTATGAATCATCCATTCCCAATGCGCGCGCGCTCAAAGAACCTGGCAGCTTGCGTGCTGATCGCTGCCGCCTTGTCAGCCTGTTCTCAAAAGCCGGGTAAAACGTCATCGGCTCCGGTCATGATCCAGCCCGTGTCCAATTCCCAACAGATTGGCGATGTCATTGCGCTACTGGATAGCGGTGATCGGACAGCGGCGGAAAAGGCGCTGAAATCGATGCTCAAACGGGAACCCGGCGACATAGAAGCAGCGGTTCTGCTTGAAAGCATCGCGGTCGATCCCGCTGAGGCACTGGGTACGCGGAGTTTTGAGTATAGGGTTCAGCCGGGCGAAACGTTCCTCGATCTCGCCAAGCGCTTCCTTGGCAATCGCCTCAAATTTTATACGCTCGCCCGCTATAATGGCGTCACGGTCCCGGCATCTCTCAAGAGCGGGACGACCATCCGGATTCCGGGCGAAGCGCCGCGTCCCGCAGCCGTACCTCCCGTAATGAACAAGCCTGCGCCGGTGCGCGCTGTGCCCAAAGTTGCGCCAAAGGCGCCCGTTGCCGATCCTGCGCGTGCCGCCAAGCTGCGCGGGCAGGGGTTGATGCTGCTCAATCAGGGGCAGGTATCGCGCGCCGTCGTCATCCTCCATCAGGCCACGGTGCTCGATCCTGGGAACATGCTAATCAAACGCGATCTTGCCCGTGCGCAACGAATCCGCAAGACGGTCAAGGGCAAGAAATGACCGAGCCAAACTGGATCGGCCGGTATCGTCTTGAAGGAGCGATCGGCGAAGGCGCGATGGCGCATGTTTATCTTGGGCATGATCCAAGCATAGACCGCCCCGTCGCCATCAAGGTTCTGAAAGCCGGGTATCGCGAAGACCCCGAGGTCGTGAATCGCTTTCTGGCGGAATCCAACGCCGCCGGAATGTTATCGCATAGCCATATTGTCACGATCTACGACGTCGGCGAGGCGGGCGGTGTCCCCTATATCGCGATGGAGCATCTTTCCGGTCGCCCTCTGGATGTTATCATTGAGGAGGCGGGGCGGATCGGTGTCGAGCGGACACTGGGGCTTGCGATACAGATAGCGGATGCGCTGGATTATGCGCATAGTCGCGGGGTCGTGCATCGCGACATAAAGCCGTCGAATATCATGATCTGTAATAACGGTCAGACGGCCAAGTTGCTCGATTTTGGCATAGCGCGGGTCGATGCGCGGGATGACGCGCGCAATACCCGCGACGCCCAGCGTACGATGGCCGGACAGGTGATGGGCACCCCCCGCTATATGAGTCCGGAACAGGCGATGGGCATCCCTGTCGATGCACGTAGCGATCTGTTTTCCTTGGGTGCGCTTCTTTATGAAATGGTGGTCGGGAAGCCGGCTTTTCCTGGCACCGGCCTCGCTACGCTGGCCATTCAGATCGCTCAGTCGGATCCCTTGCCTATCGATAAGCTGGTGCGCGATTGTCCACGCGGGCTGCGCTATATCATCGGTAAGTTGCTGGCGAAAAAGCCTGCCGACCGATTTGCTACGGCTGCCATACTGCGTCAGGCGCTGGAACGGGAGCAGGCTGCAATGGCTCAGGAGGCCGATGTATCGCGACGCGGTTTGGCATTGCGTTTCAAGCTGCCGTTGATCCTGGCCTGCACCTCGGCAATCGCTCTCGCGCTGAGTGTACGTCTTGTGCTGGACCGTCAGAGAGAAACGATGACCGATGTCGTGCTGGCCTCCGGTGCGTCTATGACCGATTTCGTTGTGCGCAACGTCGCGGTCAGCATGGCAGACAATGCCGGCTTGGCGCCAGCGGAGCAGGACTGGCTACCGCTTCAGACCTTTGTAGAGGGTGCGGTGAAGGATCGTAACGTCAAGAACATGATTGTCGTCGACGACCGGGGAATCGTTCGTGCAGCCGGGCAACGGGCTCAGGTGGGCACCCGATATCGCGCATCGCTCAGCAGACAGTCTGCAGATGGGGCCGTTGGCAGCGATGGCATTCGCTTTGTCCGCAACGTCCGTTACGCAGGCGTGGATTTCGGCAAGGTCGATGTGCTGATCGACCGGTCGGCGCTGGATGCTGCCATGGCGCGCGCGCGTTTCTTGCTGGTCGCGTTGTCACTGTTCGTCGTTGGGGTGATTGGCGGGATTGGCTATTTCAGTGCTCGCCATCTGTCGAAACCGCTGCGCCGATTGCGTGAGGCGATGGACGACGCGGCCGCAGGGAACACTGCCTTCCGCTTGTCTCACCGCCGCAGCGATGAAGTGGGCAAGCTATTTGATTCGTTTAATATTCTTGTCGGCACGCTGGCCGATCATATGCCCGAAGGTAATCCGGTTGCCGATGCGCAGGCGATGTTGCGTACCCGCCTGGGTGGATCGCAGCACAACGACAAGACAGGCCAGAAGGCAGCGTAGGAAACCGCAATGTACATCTTCAAGCTGTTCGAGAAGGACCAGATGCATCAACCGGTCGATGCACGTTTCCTTCAGGAAGGAACGATGACGATCGGTCGCGATCCTCAGGCAGACTGGGTCATGAACGATCCGATCTGTGAGATTTCGCGCGCCCATTGCGCGTTTTCGGTGGAGGCAGATGCTCTCATTCTGCGCTGTTTCGGTGCGAATGGCGTTTTTGACGGAGTGTCCGATCAACGTTTGCCCGACAATAGCGATATCAAGATGGCGCTGCCTAAAACCATCGGATTTGGTCCTTATACGTTGGTGGCGGATTATGCCGTTCAGGCGCGTTCGACCATCGAGGATGGCAAGACGCTTATCCTGTCGCCGCCGCTGGGGACATCCATTGCCGTACCGACCGACTGGGTAGACGATGCGGGGGAGCATTATGCGGGCGGTCAGGGGTCTCTGCTCGAAGCGTTTTGCGAAGGGGCAGGAATACACTCCTCCGCGTTTTCAGGGGAAGATCCAGAAGAAATCATGGCGCGGGCGGGGGCCGTATACCGCCAGATGGTGCTTGGCATTGGCGATCTGATGGCCGAGCGAGAGCGTGTGCGCGGGCGATACCAACTGGCTCGAACGACGATTGGCGGAGCGGACAATAATCCCTTCAAATGGGCCCCTACGCAAAGACTGGCCATCGATCTGCTGCTTATGGGAGACCGAGGCTTCCTGAGCGGCCCTTCCGCGCTGAAAGCCTCTTTTCGCGATATCAAGAAGCATTTGATTGCCACCTTCGAAGGGTTGCGCGCTGCCTTGCGATTATCCGTCGAAACATTCGAACCCGCCAATGTCGAGGAAGCCGCAGCGCAGCGCCAGACGCTGATAAAGGGCAAAGCGGCGGCAAGCTGGGAAATCGCTTGCGAACGGCAGGCGGAATTGATGGCGCAAATTGCGGATGGCCAAGATGGCCGACTGAACCGTGCTTTCGTTCAAGCCTATGATGCCGCAGCATCCGCGCTTGAAGAGGACGAGAAGTGAAAATGTTCGCTTTGCGCAAGACGGCGCGGGACGAGGCGCTTGCGATCCGCTCCGTTGCGCGCAGCCACATCGGCAAAGTGCGTAGCGTGAACGAGGATCGACTGCTCGATTGCTCGGATCACAGGCTATGGGCGATTGCCGATGGCATGGGGGGCCATCATCTTGGTGATAAAGCCGCTACTATGGTGGTGCGTGCGCTCGCACAGCTTACTGAAACACCTGAAATCACGCGTTCGCAATCAATCATAAAAGCGCTTGAAAGCGCCAATGCCGACATTCTGGCAATGGCAAAAGCGGCTGGTCATATTTGCGGATCCACGGTTGCTGCGCTTCATGTTCAAGGACGGGAAGGCACCATCTTCTGGGCAGGGGACAGCCGGATATATCGGCTGCGTAGTGGAAAGCTGGAAAGACTGACACGCGATCATAGCGTCGTGCAGGACATGGCGGACAGGGGCATAATAACGGAAGCGCAGGGTCGCAGGCATCCGCAGTCCAATGTGATCACCCGGGCTATCGGTATCGAAGATCGCTCCGATCTTGAACATGCTGTGTGCAGCGTAATGGCAGGCGATGTATTTGTATTATGTTCCGATGGACTGTCAGGGGCGATCGATGACGCATGGTTGATGGGGCTGCTCACCACCAGTATAGATAATTGCGCCAACCAATTGCTCAATGCCGCTCTTGAGGCAGGAGGGCACGATAATATATCGTTTATATTGCTGCAGGTTACGTGACATCCGCCGCCATTCAGGCGAGTAACGCAGGTCAGCACATGATAATCAAGGTTCGCCTATTATGAAACTATCCGACGATTGACGGCTCCGGCTCTTTAATCGCTATGGCCTCGTTGCAATCCAGCACCGGTTTCAGAAGGAGGCTGACAAATTTAAGGCCGTTGCGCTTCCCAACGACAGCACTGAAATCCCAACAACGAACCACATGGCCGGCTTTCCGCCAGTCGCTGACCATGCAATAGGCTTCGACCTTCAAATCGCGATTGTCCTCCGCTCGCTCGATGTACACGTTGTTTAGATAGTGGCGCCATGCGCCCCCTCCCAACTCGTGGACCATCTCGGGAATTTTGATAATTTCCTCGCGACCCTTAAAGCATCCTAATCTGGGTGCGTCGATGTAGCCGTCCGTGGTGAAGAGCTTGGCCCAGCGGTCCACCGCATTATGGTCGAGAGCGTGGCAGAATCGGCTTAGCAAATCTTGCACCTCAAGCCGGGTTTGAAGATCGATTGCAGAGAAAGCGCTCAACGACTGGAGCTCCTTTGTGAAGATGCTATTTCGCTTGCTAAGCCTCTAGACGTCCTAGATTGTCATATCAGTGGGCATTCCGGCAAGTGTTTAATCCTGAATAAGCCGTTTGAATGAAAGGTTGACCAGTGGGGCACCGTAGCAGCCCATTGGCCTCCGGCATCTCCAAGGTGCAGCAACCCCTTTAGTATACAGTCCTCACAGGCTCGCCTTGACAAATTCAGCAATAAAACCACACTAGAACAAATCATGAACATTCTTGCCGCCGATTCGTCTTCAACTCTTGCATTCCTGCGTGGCCACATTGCGACGTTGGAACGAGGGCGTACGGCGGACATGCCGGCTATGCTTGCCAGTGGCCATGCTGCGCTGGATGCAGCGCTTGGAGGGGGGCTTGTGAAAGGTCGGCTGCACGAATTGTTCGGCGCAAATGTCGAAGACTCCGGCAGCTCCGCAGGTTTCGCTTTGTTGCTCGGTTTGCTGGCAGGACAAGGGGGGCTGCCTATGCTCTGGCTACGCACGAACAGGGCAGAGAAAATTGGTGGGCATCTATATGGTCCGGGTTTGGCGGCGCTGGGTTTTGATCCTGCAATGCTGTTGCTGGGCGTAATGCAGGATGAAACAATGCTCTTGCGTGCCGCGTCGGATGCGTTGCGCTGTGCGGGGCTTGCTGCGGTGGTGATCGAATGTTGGGGCAATCCCTCCGTCCTCGATCTCACTGCGAGTCGTCGACTGGCCCTCGCGGCTGAAGGATCGGGTGTTATTGCGCTGCTTCTGAGACTGGATGCGCAACCTGCCCCCAGTGCTGCAGAAACACGTTGGCGGATCGCCTCCGCGCCTTCGATCGATCCCTTAGGAGAAAGATTGATGGGGCCAAGCGCCTTCGACCTTGAATTGCTGCGCCGCCGAGCTGGTCCCGATGGATTGCGGTGGCGGCTGGAGTGGAACCGTGACCGAAGATGTTTTGAAGACCCCGGACAGGCGGCGCTTTCTGGCGCTTTGGCTTCCCTTCCTGTCGCTGGACCGGCTACGGATCGCGCGACCGGATATGTGGAGGCCGCTGCCTGACCAGCAAGTGCCCCCCACTGCCTTTGTCGAGAAGGTACGTGGCGCCATGCGACTATGCACGCTGGATAGCGATGCGATGGCATTGGGTCTTACTCCCGGGATGGCGCTGGCCGATGCGCGCGCGCAAGTCCCCGAGCTGCGAGTATTCGATGTCGATGCGCATGCCGATCAGGATTGGCTGGAACGACTGTGCGATGGCGCCGCGCGCTACACACCGATGGCGGCAGTCGACCCACCGGATGGATTGATGCTCGACATCAGCGGTTGCGCGCACCTTTTCGGAGGTGAAATCGCGCTGATGGAGGATGCTGTTGCCCGGTTGCAACGCCGAGATATTCGCGTCCGCGCTGCACTGGGGAATACGGCCGAGGCCGCCCATGCGCTCGCGCGTTTCCCCGGGCGCCCCGCGCCTGACGAAGACGCTGCGATTCGCCGCTTGCCCGTAGCGGCGCTTCGCCTTCCCCCTGACAGCGAAGCTTCGTTACGGCGCGCGGGCCTGAAAACCGTAGGCGAGGTAGCCGCACGTCCTGTCTCTACCCTTGCCGCACGCTTTGGCGCTGAGGCGGTCGATGCGCTACACCTGCTGCTAGGTCAGGCCGCGCATCCTCTCAATTCGCGCCGCGTAGCACCCGCTATTCAGATCGATCATCCCTTTGCGGAACCCGTCGCGCGCACCGAATATGCAGTGGCTGCGCTGGAGCAGTTGGTGGCCCAGGCCTGCGTCCAATTGCGCGAGCGGGCGCAAGGGGGGCGCCGCTTTCACGCCACTTTCTTTCGCAGCGACGGTCTGGCCTTTCCGCTACGCGTGGAAACCAGCCTGCCGGTGCGCGATCCGCCAGCAATAATGCGTCTCTTTGCAGAGCGGATAGAGAGCCTATCTGATCCGCTCGATCCGGGTTTCGGTTTTGACATGGTGCGTCTGGCAGTGCCGCGGGCTGAGCCACTTGCGGCCAGTCAGTTGGCGCTGGAAGGCGGTAAAGCCAAGGAAAGTGCAGATGTCGCCGCGCTGCTCGATGCTCTTGCCACTCGTGCCGGGCGCAATCGCGTCTTGCGCCTTGCCCCTGTCGATACCCACATTCCCGAGCAAGGGCAGCTTGCTCTTCCCGCAATCGAAAGCCGCGGCCCTGCCCAGTGGCAAGAGCCCCCCTCCGAATATCCGCACGCCCCGCCGACCCGTCCGATCCATCTGTTCGATCCGCCCCAGCGTATTGATGTCATGGCGCAGGTGCCGGACGGCCCGCCGCACCGTTTCCGCTGGCGGCGCGCGCTGCACGAGGTCACGCGCTTCGAAGGGCCGGAACGGATCGCTCCGCAATGGTGGAAGATAGCGGACGGTCAGCTTGAAAAGCCTGAACAGGACCGCTTTCTTACCCGTGACTATTATCGCGTGGAGGATGCACGGGGCCGGCGCTTCTGGATATTTCGTCACGGCCTGTACGGCACTGAACGGTCCAATCCCGCATGGTACGTGCATGGGCTATTTGCATGAAGCGCGGCCGCGATCCGGCGCACGTAAAGGCCGCCGACCCGCGGGGGCAGCAGGCAAGTAAGTCTACCCGTCTGTATCTGCGTCAGAAACAGACCGAAGGCCCTGACTTTGCTGAACTTGTCGCCGCCACAAACTTTTCCTTCCTGCGCGGCGCCAGCCACCCCTCGGACATGGTGGGGCGGGCAAATGAGCTTGGTCTGAAAGCCATCGGCATTGCCGACCGCAACAGTGTGGCAGGCGTGGTCCGTGCGTGGAAAGCACTAAAAGATGCGCCGAACAGAGCCCGTAATGAGTGGATCGAAGAAAAGAAGAAACGCGGAGAGAAGCCAGACCTCACTCCCGAGGAAAGCGCCGCATGCGAAACCGATCTGCGGCTGGTAACGGGCGCACGGTTGGTTTTCGTTGACGGTACGCCGGACATCGTGGCCTATCCGGTCAATCGCGATGGCTGGGGTAATCTGACCAAGTTGCTGACAGTCGGCAACATGAAGGCAGTCAAAGGCGACTGCATCCTGACTTTCGACGACTTGCTCCTTTATGCGCGCGACCTGTTGCTGATCGTGATGCCGGGCGATACCGCCGAGGTGCAGGAAGCGCACAGAAAGCCAGTGCCCTTCGAGCCTGCACAGCAGCCCATGCCGGTGTCGCATCTCCGCCTGCTCCCACCCAGCGGGCTTGAAGCCACTCTGCGCCGCTTATCCCGCCATGCCCCCAAACGGATATGGCTTGCCGCTACACTGCTACGAAACGGGTCGGACGAACGAAGACTTGCCGAACTCATAGCCGTATCGAAGGCAACGGGCGTGCCTCTGCTGGCAACCAATGATGCTCTCTATGCCGAACCGGACCACCGACCGCTGCACGACGCGCTGACATGCATTCGTCATGGCGTCACTCTGGCTGACGCGGGACGCAGGCTGGAAGTAAATGCAGAGCGTCATCTGAAACCCGCTGCCGAAATGGCACGCCTGTTCCGCAGCTGCCCGGAAGCGGTTGCCCAAACGATCGAATTTCTGTCGCGCATCCATTTCACATTGGACCATCTTCGCTACCAATATCCACGCGAGCCAGTACCGGAAGGAAGAGATCCGGTGGATTGGTTGGAGGAAATTACCTTCACCGCTGCCTATGCGCGTTACGGGTACAAGCTACCGTACAAGTTGAGGGCATTATTGAAGGAGGAATTCGATCTCATCCGTTCCCGCAAATATGCCTATTACTTCCTGACCGTATACGACATCGTCGCGTTTGCGCGCAGTCAGGAACCGCCGATATTATGTCAGGGCCGGGGATCGGCTGCCAACAGCATGGTGTGCTTCTTGCTGGGCATTACCTCTGTCGATCCCATGCAGCACGATCTGCTCTTTTCGCGCTTCGTATCCGACGATCGCGATGAACCGCCAGACATCGACGTCGACTTCGAGCACGAGCGTCGGGAAGAGGTCATGCAATATGTCTATGAACGCTACGGGCGGGAACGGGCAGGCATTGTGTCCACCGTCATCCATTATCGCTCCCGCAGCGCCGTGCGGGAGATGGCCAAGGTGCTTGGTCTCAGCGAAGATGTTTCAGCGCGCCTCGCCAGCACCATCTGGGGCAGTTGGTCTGGCGATATGGGCGACGCGCGCATAGTGGACGCTGGGTTTGCGCTCGACAATCCTCAGATCGTGCGCTTGCGCGCGTTGGTCGATCAGTTGATCGAAGCGCCTTTTCCGCGTCACCTGTCTCAGCATGTCGGGGGCTTTGTGCTGACGCAGGATCGGCTGGACGAGACCGTGCCGATCCTGAACGGCGCAATGGCCAACCGCAGTTTCATCGAGTGGGACAAGGACGACATCGATGCCCTCGGCTTAATGAAGGTCGATGTGTTGGCGCTGGGGATGCTTACCTGCATCCGCAAGGCGTTCGACCTGATGGAGCAGAATGGCTTCGGCAGGATGCACTTGACGGTCGATCTCACCTCCGAAGACAAAGATGTTTATGCGATGCTGGAGGAAGGCGATAGCATCGGCGTGTTTCAGGTCGAAAGCCGGGCGCAGATCAATATGCTGCCGCGCCTGAAGCCGAAATGTCTCTACGATCTGACGGTTCAGGTGGCGATCGTTCGGCCAGGGCCGATCGAAGGCGACATGGTACATCCTTATCTGCGACGCAGGGAAGGAGCGGAGAAAGTAACATTTCCCTCTCCGGCATCGCCGCATCCCAGGGATGAATTGGTACATTTGCTGGGCAAGACTTTCGGTGTGCCGCTGTTTCAGGAACAGGCAATGAAACTCGCCATCACAGCAGGGGGCTTCACAGCGGGCGAAGCCAATCAATTGCGCCGTGCGATGGCGACATTCCGGAATGTCGGGGGCATGGACAAATTCAAGGAGAAGCTTGTCGGAGGCATGGTAGGGCGCGGCTATGAAGCGGATTTTGCCGAACGCTGCTTCAAACAGATCGAAGGGTTCGGCAGCTATGGTTTCCCGGAAAGCCACGCACTTTCCTTTGCCCGACTTGTGTATGTTTCCGCCTGGATAAAATGCCATCATCCGGCCATCTTCGCCTGTGCATTGCTCAATTCGCAGCCGATGGGCTTTTACGCTCCGGCGCAGATCGTCCGTGATGCGCATGAGCATGGTGTGCCGGTGCATCCTGTGGACGTAAATTTCAGTTGCTGGGACAATGCCGTTGAGCGCGCGCCTATCGCTCGGCGCGACACTCAGGACTGGCGCACGGTGCAGAGATTGACCCACGCTCTCCGGCTGGGTTTTCGGCAGATCGACAGTTTCCGCGAGGATTGGGCGCAGCAACTGGTCGCAGCGCGCCGCACAAATCCCTTCACCAGCATCGAAGACCTGGCGCGCCGCGCGCATCTTCCGGACCGTGCATTGCGCCTGCTGGCCGATGGCGATGCATGTCGTTCGCTGGGGCAGGACCGGCGCGAAGCGCTATGGGAAGTGCGCCGCACTCCGTCCGATGAGCTTCCGCTTTTTGCGGCAGCCCGCACTCGCGATCTGTCCGCGCGAGAGTTGGGGGAAGAGCCGGACGCATTTCTGCCTGCGATGCCGCTAAGTGAGCAAGTTGCCATTGACTATCAAACAGCGCGGTTGAGCCTTAAAGGCCATCCGATGCAGTTTCTCCGCAACGATTTCGCAGCGGAAGGCGTCTTGAGTTGCGCGCAGATCAGCGCCGCCAAAAGCGGCACGCCCGTTCGCGCCGCCGGGATCGTGCTGGTCCGCCAGCGTCCTGGTAAGGGCAACGCC
Organism: Sphingobium sp. BS19; assembly: GCF_027925545.1. NCBI lineage: Bacteria > Pseudomonadati > Pseudomonadota > Alphaproteobacteria > Sphingomonadales > Sphingobiaceae > Sphingobium > Sphingobium sp. BS19. Next base: position 5,808 of record NZ_BSEF01000019.1, on the reverse strand, counting down.
ATTTTCATTACGCTGGAGGACGAGACTGGCGTTACCAACATATTGCTATGGGCGCGCCTGTTCGAAATGCAGCGCCGCCCGGTGATGGCCAGCCGATTGATGATAGTGGAGGGCGAGGTTCAACGCAGCAAGGAGGGCGTGGTGCATGTGATGGCTACACGCATTCATGATCGGACGGCGATGCTTGACCGCTTGTCAGATGCCGGTCCGACACCCATCGACATTGGCGCATCGGACGGTTCTCTCCCTTCCCCAGGCGCTGGCTTTAATCCTCAAAAGCATCCGCGGGATGTGCGGATACTGCCAAAATCGCGGGACTTTCACTAGCGTAAGTCTCGTCATGCGTACGCAATGTACCTTTTCGACGGTTGAACCGGGGGCGGAAGCCTCCCTTATCCCTTCCTGCCACGGTCAGCGGCAACCGGGCGCGAGAAAGCGACTGCGGTAATCCAGCCCATCACCGCGCAGCCGCCCAGCCAGATCAGAAAGGCAGAAGGATCGCCGCGCACGATGCAGATGAACCCTGGCAATAGTACGCAAAAGGTCAGCAGGCGGCGCTGGGCGGGGCGATGCCCCTCACCGGACTGCTGCGCAGCGCGACGCCTTTTGGGGTCGCCCAGCGCGATGGCCAGAATGAACGCAGCAGAAAGCGCAAATGCTATGACGGCGAGCGTGCTCATTTATTCGGCCGCCTGCAACGTCATGGGGCGGTGAACCACAGGGCGCGGCTTCCACAGCTCCGCCAATGTCCATGCGCCTGCCACGATAAAGGCGATGTCGAGGGTAACGATAATAGGCTGATGCGCGGCAATGGCGGTGGACCAGCCGGGACCGCCGCTTAGCAGCCTGAGCAGCGGGAGAAGGAGCATCATAACACCCGTGCCGATCCGCAACGCGCGGCTGAGCCATGCTGTATTGGGAGCCAGGCATCCTGCAAGGATGGTCGTGGCCGTCCCGATCAGAAATCCTGTCGGCGTCCACCAGATCGCAGTTCCCAAAGGCATGGCGACAAGGAAGGCGGCAGCGGACGAGGCAAGCGCAAAAGGAAGGCCCAGTCCGACGATCATATTCGTCCGCTCCAGCCATGCAAGCGAACGCGAAGCACTTTCCCGTCGAGACAGCCATAGGCACAGGCCGGTATAGGTGACGTAGCACATCGCAAAACCCAGCCCGAACCAGATCGCCTTCGACACCATACCCGCAAAATTACCGAAATGCAGAGGGTACATGATTGCGGCCAGCGTACCGCCCGCGGATGGCTTGGGGCCGATCAGGGGCTTCACTTGCTCAAAGCGAGCGGTGGCACCGTTGTAGAGCAACGTCATCGGCGCAATGGCGCCGCTCTTGGGTGAATGGTACGTCGTCACCTTCGAGTCCGCTCGGCCGAAATTCTCGATCGCGACGAAGGTCGGGACCGTCCCTGCGCGTGCGATGGCATCGCTGCTGATGCGATCGAAATTGCCGATCCCAGTAGGGCGGGGGTCTGGCTTTCCAGGGTTGCCGAACACGGTTTCCTGAAGCACTTGCTGGTTGCCTCCAAACGCAGCCATGGCGACGATCGGCACGCCGACCGTTCCAAAGAAGGAGAAGAAGCTGCCCGTAAAGGCGAGGATGAACGCGAAGGGCAAGCTCCATGTACCGGCCACGCTGTGCTTGTCGCGATTGACGAGCACCGGATTGGCATTGCGCCGAAGCGTGAAAATATCCTTGAACAAATGGCGATGGATGAGAAGGCCGGAGACTGCCGCGATCAGCATCGACAGGCCGACAATGCCCGTCAACAGCAGCCCCCAGGGATTGGGAAGGTGCAAGCGGACATGCGTCTCGACAAGGAACGCACTAAGCGCATTGTCGTTGCGCGTGCCATAGACTTCCTCATCGGTTGCAGGACGGCGATCCGTCACGCGGCCATCCTTGCCCAGCGTATAATATATACCCCGGGCTATAATTTCGCCCTTATCCATCTCATGCCGATGGAAGAAAATGCCCAGATCATGATCGCCGATTTCATAAAGGTCGACGCCTTCATGATATTTTGCGGGAGTTTCGGCACCCAGTTTTCGCAAGGTATCGCCCAGCGGGCGTTCGAAAGAGGATTGGGTCGACACATGGCCCGCGGACCAGATACCGATTTCATCGGCAAAGACCGCCGCCGTGCCGGTCAGGACGACCGCATAGAGGAGCAGGCCCAGCAGGATACCCGACCAGCCATGCACGGCGACCATCGTCTTGGTTTCATCCTTGGGCAGACGGATCATGAATGGACCTCCGCAGACGGTAGCTGTGTGTCGAAGAATTTATGCGCGATCAATCCGGCATGGACAAGAAACAGGCCAAGGGAAATGAGTGCAACGCGCCCCAGCCGTCTATCAAGGCATGCGTGGAAGAAAAGCGCCGTCCATATCAACGGAACAAGGATAAGCGGCAGTACGATGTTATCGATGCCAGCAGCGCCGCCCGGCAACCACAGCGCCATGCCAGCCATCACGACGAGCGCAACGAGGACTGCGCCCGGTCCGGCCAGCGCTATACGGATCCATCGACGCGACCGTGGCGACATCCTCTCCTTCCTCCCTTAATATTTCAGGCTGATGGTGCCGAGCACCGTACGTGGCGCACCATAATAGCCCTGATCGAAATTGAGCGCAGTGAGATACTTGGTGTTGGTCACATTTTTCAGATTTGCGCTGATCGACAGATTATCGGTGATGCGATAGCTGGCGAGCAGATCCAGCAGCGCATATTTGGGCTGGGTAATCCTGATCGGCGCTTTTGTCGTCACCGATACGGTGCCTGGCTCCAGATAGATCTTGCTCTGATATTGTAGTGACGCGCCGACCTTCAGCGCAGAAAGGGCGGGCGGCGAGTAAGTGACGTTCAGGCGGCCCAGATTGCGGGGAACGAAAGTACGAACGGGTTCGTCATTTTCGCCCCGCACGCGCATCAGCGTGTAGCCGCCGGTTGCTTGCAACCCCGGCAGGACTTGTCCTGCAAATTCGAACTCGATCCCCTGCGATGTGGCATCCACTCCGCGATAGACCGTCTGACCGATGGTCGCGTCAAACCCGGCCGATTCCGCTGTATTCTTCTGACGCGCCTGGAAGATCGCCAGGCTTGCGTTGAGGCGACCGCCGAGCCATTCGCCCTTGAAGCCGCCTTCGATATTGTCGCCCTTGATCGGGTCGATCAACTTTCGTGTAACGGTGGTTTGCGTCTGCGGGTTAAAGATCGTTGCGAAGCTTGCATAGGCGCTGATGTTATCGTTCAGATCCAGCGTCGCACCGACGAACGGCAGGAAGCGCGTCAGATCATATCGCAGGTTCGTGCCGTAAGAGAAGCCATCGCTGGTCGCATGGGTCACGTTGCCGCCGACCATGACCTTCAACGGCTCGGTCAGGTTGAAACGGACCAGGCCATAGGCCGTTTCGCGCTTGGTCGTGCGGTCACCGCTGAGGGCGAAATTGGTATTGTAGGTCGTAGGAAAAACGGGTTCGGGGAAGCTGCCATTGAAGATGTCTTTAAGGGGCAGGACGACACCGACTGTGCTGAAGTCGTAACTGGATGTCTGGACATAGCGCTGCGCACTGCGGTTGACGCCGAACATCACGTCATGCTCACGGCCGAACGCCGAGACTTTGCCCGCAACATACGCATCGATCGCAAGGTTGCGTGTCTGTGCTCGGAATGCGCCCGGATAGCTGCGCACGTTCCCGCCGATTGTAGGATCGTTGAGAGATGGGTCGATACCGTCCGGGAAGGCTGCACTTGGGTTGTTGTAAACGTAGAACAGCTTGTCGTCTTCGCTGATGGCCCGTCGGATCACGGTCAGTTTCGCATGCCAGTCGTCGTTGAAATGATGGACGATGTCTCCGAAGATCTGCCTGTCCGTTACATGCCAGCCCGCCCAGTCAGGACCGGTATTGGCGGAGCGAGGCAGATCGATGCGCGTGCCATCCGTGTAATAGATCGGCAGTGCGCCCCACATGGCACCCCGGCTCCGGTGATCCTGATGACCGTAGCCAACCGTCAAGTTGGTCTGTGGGCCCAGGTCGGCCTCGACAATGCCATAGCCCGTCCACCGACGCAGCGTATAGCGGTCGAGATAGCTGTCCTCATCGAGATAGGCGCCTACTGCGCGGGCGCGGATGCTGCCGTCGCTGGTTAGCGGTACACTGACGTCGCCGTCCAGCCGAAGATGATCGAACGAACCATATTGGACACTGCCGCTCGCCTGCATCGTTTTAGTGGGTCGCTTGCGGATGAAATTGACCACCGCAGAGGGGTTGCCGGTTGAGGACAATAATCCCGGTGCGCCACGCACAACGTCGATATGGTCGTAAATGGCGGTGTCGATCGATCCTGTCTGTACCTCGAAAGCAAAGGGCAGGCCTATCCCGTCCACCTGAAACGTCTGGATGTCGAAGCCGCGCGCCGAATAATATATGCGATCCGTCTCTTGCGCCTGAACCTGCACGCCGGGCACGGTTTTCAGCAGGTCGTTAATGTCGTTGAGTTTGAAATCTTCGATCTGAGCGCGCGTAACCACGCTGACCGATTGCGGCGTTTCCCGTTGCGACAGAGGAAAGCGCATCGTGGTGGTCTGCTTCTTGACAGCATAGTCATCCTGTCCCTCGGTGCGTTGCCCGGTCACGATGATCTGGTCTTCAGCAGTCTCTGCGATTGGCGCGGCAGCAGGCTGGGTGGATACAGCGGCAGCGGCAAGAAGCGAAAGCAAGGCAGGCATATGAAAAGTTCCCTGACGTTTCAAAAGCCCATAATAATCTGGCCAAAGAATGCAAGTCATTATCATTAGCAGACATTATCTATGCGTTCGCTCCGGGTTTGGGGGCGCCCTGCGACGTCATACAGGATTTTTATCGCAGGTCGCACCATAGCGCTGTCCGATAGAACCCTTTAGAGGGGCAACCAGATTCGCTGCTTTCGGCAGATCACCAAGCGTCATGACAGAATCCGGATTGAAAGCTATCTTCCTAGCCCATCGGGCGCAGTTGCTGCGGTTTCTGACCGCACATGGCGCTGGCGATGCTGCGGAGGATCTTCTGCAGGAACTGTGGCTCAAGATCGAAGCCGCACCGGATGGACCCATCGGCCAGCCTTTGTCCTATCTGTATCGCGCAGCCAATAATTTGATGCTTGATCGCCATAGGTCGCGACAGCAAGCGGCGAAACGCGATACGGCATGGACGGAAACCATAACGACCCTCCCCGGCGAATCGGATGCTCCGTCGGGTGAGCGCGTGCTGATCGCGCGCGAGCAGCTCGCGCAGGCACTCAAGGCGCTCGACGGGCTGGGCCCAAGAGCGGCGAGGGTATTCCGACGCTACCGGATCGACGGCGTTGCCCAACGCGATATCGCCCAAGAAATGGGGATTAGCCTGAGTACCGTGGAAAGCGACCTTCGGCTGGCCTATCGCGCGATGATAGACTTGCGGAGACGTTTCGATGAGGTTTGACCGCGACGGCTCCGTCAAAGGATCGGGGAGGCGTACATGCAGCAGGATGACGCAATGATCGAAGAGGCAGCATTGGGCTGGATCGTGCGCCTGCAGGATCCCGACTTTGACGATTGGGACGGTTTCGAGGCGTGGCTGTCGGCAAGCCCCCTTCATGCCGGAACATATCATGCCATGGCCACAGCAGAGGCGGATGTCGCGGCGTGTCCGGCGTCAGCGCCAATGGCACAGATTTGAGGTTGTGAATTAAGGAGGATTTGGGCTTCGTCGTAGTGACGAAGGAACGAAGATGAAGCCCAAATCCTCCTTGAAAAAATCGGTGAAGGCTCCTGCG
>NZ_BSEF01000018.1:0-88628 GCF_027925545.1 Sphingobium sp. BS19 | reverse complement strand
GCGCTATCATCGTTCTCGGCGGGTGTGGCTTGTGGCATTTTTTGCCTCGTTGCAGGATTGGCTTCGACACCCATTTTCCTACTATAAAGCAACTGCTTAGGCCACTCCCGCCAACCCTTCTAACTAAGCACGGTGAATAAGACGGGCTAAAGATACAGTCGGCGCTCGACACGCAGCCGAAATTCGATCCTGCTCTGGCACGAAACCGCTTTCGCATAGGCATGTCTGACTACAGCTCGCTGATCTTCCTTCCCCGGCTGCTGCGTCGGCTGAACGAAGAAGCCCCCAACATTGCGGTAGAGGTAGCCGGCCTTTTGGACAGTGCTTATCTCGCACTCGAAAGTGGCGATCTGGACTTTTGTATTTCGCCAATGGACCCCGATCTATTCATTAATTATCGACCGAGCGAAGACCTCGTCCACGATCCTTTATTCGAGGACGATTTCGTCTGCGTGGTGGATGCGCGCTTCTTCGGGAGCAATGCTCAACTCACGACCGCACAATATCTTAGCGCGAAACACAATGTCGTGCGGATTGGCGAAGGCGTCGAAACGGTCGTGGAACATGCGTGGCGACTGGCCGACTTCCGCCCCCGCGTTGCGGCGACCGCGCCCAGCTTTTCAGCGCTTATTTTTGCGCTTCCCGGCACGCAACTGGTTGCCACCGCGCAGCGCAAACTCGCCAACGCCATTGCGCCGATCCTGGGCCTGTCGATCTATCCCTGCCCGATGGCGGTCCCGCCGCTGCGCGAGGACATGATGTGGCACAGGCGAAATCAGGACAATCTCGCCCATGCCTACATGCGCAGGATCATGGTGGAGGAGGCCAGCGAACTCACGGCGAACCACAACCTGTAGTTGTTACTGCAAGCACCAGATATGATTTCCCAATTCCAGCGGCTTTCAATCATAAATAACGCATGAGGCCACCCATCATAAGGACGTGGTCCATTGAGGAGGGGAACCATGCGTATACGTGCTCCACGGCGCGCTGCCTTGTGCGTTTCACTGGCTGCGCTTGCTATTTCGTCTGCAGCATCGGCTCAGGAAATCGCTCAGAATAGCGCTGTACCGGATAGCGGATTTGCGGTCGATGACATCATCGTTACCGCGCAAAGGCGAGCGGAGAGCCTCCAGAAAACGGCGCTTGCCGTCGCTGCCGTTAGTGCGGACGATCTCAACAAGGCAGGCGTCACGGATGTAACCGGGCTGACCAAGCTGGTGCCCTCGCTGATCGTGCAGCCTGCTACCGGCACGTCTGTCGGCTTCTACCTTCGGGGCGTAGGCAGCCTCGTCGGCAATGCGTTCACCGAGAATCCCGTCGCTTTCAACTTTAACCAGGTGTACATCGCGCGACCCGCTGCCTTGCTGGGTACCTTCTACGATCTGGAACGTGTTGAGGTGCTCAAGGGACCGCAGGGTACGCTCTACGGTCGAAACGCGACGGGCGGCGCCATCAACGTCATTCCCAAGCGCCCCGAGTTCGACCATTTCGGCGGTTCGATCAATATCGAATATGGCAATTATAACGCGATACGCGCTCAGGCTGCGGTCAATCTTCCTCTCGGTACGAATGCTGCCTTCCGGCTCGCCGCGCAGGTTGCCGACAGGGACGGCTACCTGTCTGACGGCTATGACGATGAAAACGGTCAGGCATTGCGCGGATCGCTGCGGTTCGAGCAGGGCGCAGTCGCTGCAACCCTGGTTGCCGATTATTTCCACCAGGGGGGCAAGGGCACGGGCAGCGTTCTGGTTCCCTCCCCATTTGCTCCGAACGCGCCAGATGTGAATGACAGGATCGGCAACTCCGATCCGCGTAGCACGTCCGCGCTGCAAAGCGCCATTCTCGCCAATCCGTTTTTGCCGCCCCCTGTCAAGATCGTCAGCCCTACACTCAACGGCGTCGCGCTGGCGAAGGACGATGGCTTTGTGGATAGCGAATTCTGGGGCATTTCGGCCAATGTCGATTTCGATCTCGATTTTGCGACGCTGACCGTCATACCCGCGTATCGCGATAGTCGCCCTGACTATCTGAATTATAATGGCGGCTATTATGGCCGCGTTACCGAAAGCGCCAAGCAAAAGAGCCTTGAAGTACGCCTTTCCTCCAACGGAGATGGTCCACTCAAATATGTGATCGGCGGCTATTATTTTGACGAGGACCAGAACACTTTCAACCATTTCGTCCAGGGTCAGGTTCTGAGCACTAAATTTACTGTGGACCTCAGTAACAAAAGCAAGGCACTGTTCGGACAAGCCACCTATGAAGTGCTTCCAAATTTTCGTTTACTGGCCGGTGTTCGCTATAGTCACGAACGCAAGGTCGCCGACATCGCGCTGACCCAGACTGGCATTTTCGCAGGACAGCCGGTCGATCCGTTCAACAACACCGTCACACCGGTGAATGTCGCCGGTGCCAAGAACTTTGAAAAGGTTACCTGGAAGGGCGGAATTGAATGGGACGCCGGATCCGACAACCTTCTCTATGCAAATGTCGCGACAGGCTTCAAATCCGGCGGCTTTTTTGTCGCCACACTGGATAATAGCTTCGCGCCGGAAAACATCACTGCCTATATGATCGGCAGTAAGAACATGCTCCTGAACAATCGTTTGAAGCTGAATGTCGAGGGCTTCTACTGGGATTATAAAGACCAGCAGATCAACTATATCGGCCCCACACGTAACCTTGACGCGATGGGCAACCCGATCGTCGGTTCCGGCTTGGTAACGACCAACGCGGGCAAATCGCGCATCTACGGTGCTGAAGTGGAGATGAGCTTCCGTTTCACGCAGAGCGACACTTTCATGGCGAACGTCCAGTATCTCAACGGGAAGTACACGGACTTCTCGTTCACCGCGCTGGGAGCCTCCGCACCGCGCACGGCCTGCGCCACGTCGGTCGACCCGACTTTCCCGAGGCCTCCGGGCCAGACGGCATTCGTTGTCGACTGTTCCGGAAAATCGCAGATCAACACGCCGAAATGGAGTGCCAATCTGGGCTATGAACATGTGTTCCCATTGGGCGATACTATGGATCTGACCTTCGGAGCGCGCACCAAGATCGAGTCCAGCCGCTTCCTCGCCATCGATTATCTGCCGGAGGAGAAGCAGGACAGCTACATGACCTCCGACTTGTACCTGACGCTGCGGGGCACGCGGAGCAAATGGTCGATCACTGGCTTTGTGAACAATGTCGAGAATGAAACGGTGTACGCTGGCACCAGTCTGCGCCCGGTCTATCCAGCCGTGTTCAACATCTTGCGCCCGCCGCGGACCTACGGGGTGCGGGCCGGGTTTGAATTCTGAGGAAGCAGGCGCATGACCGGACTACGGCTTTACCTTGCTCCGGATACATGCCGCCGCGGCTCGCGCGCTGGAGCAGGCGGGCCGTCCCGTCAATCTCGATCAGATCGCTCCCGTGCACGTGGAGTGTTGCGCAAGAGGTTGGGCGACAATCCCTATGTCGTGCTGCTGGGTGTTGCGCTATTGGCGTTTGGCGTTGGCAAAGGCCCTACGGCCATGGCTGCCAACGGGGCAGAGCCAGCGAAGAGCGATAACGCCAAAACGCATTTCCAGTTTGTGACATTGGGTACGGGCGGGGGGCCGCTTGCGCAGACGAACCGGTCGCAACCGGCCAATGCCATTGTCGTTGGGCAGGATGTCTACCTGTTCGACGTGGGCGAGGGTACGCAGCGCCAGCTCAAGGCCGCAGGCATCGAACTCGCCCACATCAAGGGCCTGTTTATCTCGCATCATCACATCGATCATGTTGGCGGACTGTGGCCGTTGCTCGTCAACCGGTGGGTTCAGGGAGTCTATGATCCTCTCCCGATATATGGACCGCCGGGCACGACCAAGATGGTAGCCGGTCTGATGGCGGCGGCTAGGGCGGTCGAGCTGGTCCCTGTATCTTTGGCTGCCGACCTGCCGACGATCGCGCAGACGGTAAAGCCGATCGATATGGCTTCCGAGATGGAAGCGCCTACCGCTGTTTTCAATCGGACGGGGGTGCGCGTGCTCGCTATCCTGAACGATCACTATCATTTCGCTCCCCCCAGCGAAGCGGCGTTGAGCGCACGGTCCTATGCATTTCGCATAGAGGCAGGAAACGCAGCGGTCGTCTATTCTGGCGACACCGGCCCCTCCCGGCGTCTGGAGATTCTTGCGAAGAATGCTGACCTGCTGGTGAGTGAGGTCATCGACATGGAGGCCATTCGCTCGTCGCTGGAGAAGGCCGATATGCCTGAAAGCCTGCGCGAAGGGGTGATGAAACATCTCGGCATCAACCATGTGACGCCAAGGCAGGTGGGCGCGATGGCGCGACGGGCCAATGTCCGCATGGTGGCACTTACCCATTTGGTCCCGGGCCTGGATACGGACCAGAACGATACGGGCTATGTTGCCGGACTGATCGATGAGTTCCACGGGCCGGTCGTGGTAGCGCGCGATGGACAGCGCTTTGACCTGTCCGCCTCAGAAAACGTCGGAGACTGAACATGCCGATAACGGGCATTGAATCGCTGGTCTATCGCGTAGGCGATGTCGAGTTGAGCACGCGATTTTTCACGGATTTCGGCCTTCCGCCAAAGGACACAGGTCAAACGCTGGCACGATTTGAACTGATGGAAGGCTCGCAGGTTATCGTTCGGCATCGCGATGATGCCGCTCTGCCCCTGGCGACAATGGAAGGCGATGGCGTTTGCCAGGTCATCTGGGGCGTGGACAGTCAGCGATCGCTTGAACAACTGGTCGATGCGCTGGGCAGGGCGGTCGATGTAACACGCGACCAGGATGGCACCGCCCATTTCCTGACACCCTTCGGCATACCGATGGGCCTAAGGCTATTTGCCAAGCGGCCGGTTACCTACGCGCCTGATCCAGTTAACGCGCCGGGACGGGTCAACAGGCTCAATCAGCATCGCAAATGGCGCGAGCGCGCCCGGCCCAAGGTGATCAATCACGTAGTTTGGGCGATCGAGGACTATGAAGGCGGTTTTGCCTTCATGCGGGGCTATCTCGGTTTCCGTCTCTCCGACCATCAGCGCGGGTTCGGTATGTACCTGCGTGCGGATGGTTCGTGCAATCATCACAATCTCTTCCTCATCAACGCCAATGCCCCATTTCCGGGAATGGATGGCAAGGTGCGGTTCCACCACGCCAATTTCGGGGTGGAGGATATCGATGAAGTCATGACCGGCGCCAACTACATGACGCGCAAGGGGTGGGATCCTTCCCATCTCGGGCTTGGGCGGCACCGCATCGATTCCGCTTTATTCTACTACCTGCCCTGCCCCGCGGGGGGTGAGGCCGAATATGGCACCGATTCGGATTATCTCGACGACAACTGGGTGCCGCGCGACTGGATCAATCCGCTCTTCGGGTTCGCAAGCTTCATACATAATCTGCCGCCATTCCTCGCGCAGGAGCCGGATTGGAACTTCCGCTACATCACGGAGGGAACGGGTAGCCCTACGGAAGGAGAGCATTGATGGCTGCTGTATCGAAGGCTCTGGTCATAGGCGGCGGGATCGGTGGACTGGTCGCAGCGCGCGCGCTGCGCATGCAGGGAATCGAAGTCGATCTGATCGAAAAGGCGCCGACATGGACCGTCTATGGCGTTGGCATCATTCAGCCCAATAATGTCCTGCGTGCGCTGGAAAAGGTCGGTCTCGTTCAGCCATGCCTGAAAGAAGGGGGGGCATTCGAAAGCTGGCGCGTTCATGACGCGCAGGGGAATGTTCTGCTCGATCCACCCGGCGCGCGAGACGCCGCACCCCATCTTCCCGCCAACAACGGCATCACACGGCCTAAGCTGCACGAAGTGTTGATCGATGGTGCGACCGAAAAGGGGGTCGACATCCGGCTCGGCACAACGGTCAGCGACCTCAATCATAGCGCCGGGGCAGCGGTCGACGTGTCGTTCAGCGACGGCAGCCAACGTCGCTACGATCTCGTGATTGGGTACGAAGGCGTGTTCTCACCGACACGCCAGTGGTTGTTCGGCGATACCTATATTCCGCAATTCACGGGGCAAGGCGTATGGCGCTATAATTTCGAGCGCCCAGCGGAAATGGACACGGGCATGGTCTTTTTCGGGCCGGACACGAAGGTCGGTCTCGTACCTTTGTCGCCGACGCTGATGTACATGTTCATCGTGACGGCTGAGAAAGATGGAACCTGGTATGACGGCCCCGATGTGGCCAGCGAAATGCAGGCCCGCCTAAAGGGATATGGCGGGCTGGTAGAGCGCCTGAAAAGCGAAATCCTCGATCCCGCCGGCGTCGTCTATCGGCCCATGATGAACATGCTGGTCAGCGAGCCGTGGTACAAGGGCCGCATCATGCTGGGCGGCGATGCTGCACATACCACCACGCCGCATCTCGCGCAGGGCGCGGCGATGGCGATCGAGGATGCAGTGCTTCTGGCCGAACTGCTCGGCACGCATTCCACGCTGGAGGTGGCCCAGAGGGAATTCATGCAGCGACGCTTCGACCGCGTCAAATATGTGGTTGATTGCTCAACCCAGCTTGCCAGCTGGGAAATGGAGGAATGGCGCGGCATCCATAATCCCCATGCAGACCCAGGCGGCTTGCTGCACCGCGCGACCGCCGCTCTGATGGCGGAATATTGAGAGGACCCTGGGTATTATGGCGAAAGTGATCATTTCCTGCGCAGTAACGGGAAGCGCACATGTTCCGAGCATGTCGGGCGCGCTGCCCGTCACGCCGGAAGAAATCGCCAGCCAGGCGATCGAAGCAGCCGAAGCAGGCGCAGCAATATTGCATCTGCATGCAAGGGTGCCCGAGGATGGCCGACCCACGGGCGATCCGGATGTCTATGCGCGTTTCCTGCCGGTGATCAAACAGAGGACCGACGCGGTGGTCAACATCACCACTGGCGGGGCGGTGACGATGAGTGTGCAGGAGCGACTGGCGGCTGCCAGGAGGTTCGCGCCGGAATTGTGCTCGCTCAACATGGGTTCGATCAACTTTTCCTTCTTTCCGGCGGCCGCGCGTATCAAGAGCTGGAAGCATGGGTGGGAGAAGGATTATGTCGAGGGCTCCGACGATTTCATATTCAAAAACACATTCCGCGACATAGCCTATATTCTGGAAGCGATGTCCGATGCCGGAACGCGCTTCGAGCATGAATGCTATGATGTCGGGCATCTCTACAATCTGGCGCATTTTCTCGACCGCGGCCTCGTGAAGCCCGGCTTCTTCGTGCAGATGGTGTTCGGCATATTGGGCGGGATCGGGGCCGAGCTCGACAACCTGATGTTCATGAAGCAGACGTGCGACCGCCTGTTCGGCAAAGACAGCTTTCAGTGGTCGGTATTGGCGGCGGGGCGACACCAGATGCCTTTTGTGACGCAGGCTGCGCTGATGGGCGGGCATGTGCGCGTGGGCTTGGAAGACAGCCTCTTCATAGAGCGAGGCGTGCTCGCAGCGTCCAATGCCCAGCAAGTGGAAAAGATCAAGCGCATCCTCGCCGAAATGGGCCACGAACCGGCTACGCCGGACGAGGCACGCCACATTCTCGGCTTGAAGGGCGGGGACAGGGTGGAGTTCTGATCATGGCCAGGCAGATCGTCGATCTTTCCATCTATCTTGAAAACGACGTGATCTCCGATCCGCCGCCTTTTAGGCCAAAGATCGACTATATCGATCACAAAATGTCGGTGCCTGAACTGGCAGGATTTTTTCCTGGCCTGAAACCGGAAGACCTGCCCGACGAGGAGGCGTGGGCGATCGAGCGGATCGCGCTTATCACCCACAACGGTACCCACCTCGATGCGCCCTATCACTTCGCCTCAACCATGAACAAGGGCGAGCGGGCGATTACCATCGATGAGGTGCCACTAGACTGGTGCTTCCAGCCCGGCGTCAAGCTCGATTTTCGCCATTTCGAAGATGGCTATGTCGCGACGGCGGGCGATGTGGCGGCAGAGCTTGCGCGGATCGGCCATGAGCTTGCACCTCTGGAGATCGTAGTCGTCAACACGGCGGCGGGCCAGCGTTATGGCGAGGACGACTACGTCACTGCGGGCTGCGGCATGGGCTATGAGGCGACGATGTACCTGCTGGAGCGGGGTGTACGGCTGACCGGCACCGATGGATGGAGCTGGGATGCGCCCTTCATCCACACCAAGGAAAAATATCTCGCAACCGGCAATGCGAAGCTGATCTGGGAAGGACACAAGGCGGGCCGGGATATTGGCTACTGCCACCTTGAAAAGCTGCATAATCTGGAGGCGCTGCCTGCAACCGGCTTCACCATCGCCTGTTTCCCGATGAAAATTCGCGCTGCGTCCGCTGGGTGGACCCGCGCCGTCGCCATTATCGAGGATTGATATCGCATGTATGAACCCTTTCCCGGAAATTATGTGTGGAACCTTGGCGTCAACATCTGCCTCTGCATGGGTGCGTCGATGGGCGAAATCGACAAAGCCAATAATGAAGTGCGCGAAATTGCGCGGGAAGGTGCCGACAAGGGAACGGCTGCCTTTTTCGATAGCTGGGGAGCGATGGCGGACAATCTCGTTCGGCTTGGCGAGCATTGCGAAGCGGTCGGGCACACGCTGAGTGCGAGCGACAAATATCTACGCGCAACCGCATATTATATTACCGCCGAACGTATGCAGGCGAGCGGCTATGCGCCGCGCAAGCAGATGTACCGCACCCTGCTCGGCACGATGATGCGAGCTGTTGAGACAGGAAAGCTCGGTTGGGAGCGAGTCGAGATTCCTTATGAGGGCTCAAGCTTCCCTGGGCTGTTCATCCCCGGCGAAGGCGCCGGCCCACGCCCTACCATGATATTCTGCAACGGTCTCGACAGCGTGAAGGAAATGATCGCGCTCTCGGTACGCGACACATTCGCAAAGCGGGGCATCAATATACTCGCGGTTGACCAGCCGGGCGTGGGCGAAGCGCTCCGCCTGAATGGCCTGCCTGCGCGCTATGACAGCGAAGTCTGGGCTAGTGCCGCTATTGATGCGCTCGCGCTGCGCCCCGATGTCGACAGCGACCGGATCGGCATGATGGGCTGGTCCCTGGGCGGCTATTATGCGCCGCGCGCCGCCATTTATGAAAAGCGTTTCAAACTGTGCGTCGCCTGGGGTGCCAATCACAATTGGGGGGAGCTGCAGGCGCGTCGGCTCAAGAATGAAGGTGAGAACCCGGTGCCGCATTATTGGGAGCATGTGATGTGGGTATGGGGCCAACCCGACATGGATGCCTTCATGGCGCTTATGCCCAAGGTAACGCTGAACGGGCACATGCAGAATATGACCGTCCCGTTCCTGATTACCCACGGCGCGAAAGACCGCCAGATTCCGCGTGAATATGCCTATCAGAGCCGCGATCAGGCCGTGAATAGTCCGCACCTCGATTTCAAGCTGTTCACCGATGAGGAAGGTGGCGTTGAACACTGCTCCGCAGACAATATGGAGCCTGTCAAAAGCTATATAGCCGATTGGGTGCAGGACAGGTTTCTCGCAATGGAGAGATAGGAATGGGTTCTCATCGAACGGCGGCTTTTCGATTTCGAAATTGGAAGCGGATGAGGGGGATGGCTCCCGCTCACGGCATTTAAATGCGAGAAGGGGCTCCTGTCAGGCAATGTAGGTATCAGCGCGACCAGTACGTCGTAATCGCCAACATAGCCTTAGTTTAGCGGCTAGGACGCGGCTTCGCGGTGGTTCTGAACATTCGAAAATGCTTCATCGCTTTGACATGACCTACTCCCGCCAAAGCGGCGGTTCCCCCGCAGCTAACTGAGCAAGAGAAGAGCCTAGGCCCCCGACCGTTTACCCATTCCGCTCCGCTTTCGTGTGAGACTAGCGGTATTGAGGGCCTCCTCTGCCGTCAGTCTGCGCCAGCGTTCCAGGCGCGCGGTCGAGAATTCACCGCGAGCCATTGCGGCCTGGACGCCGCAGCCGGGCTCGGCATTGTGGGCGCAGTTGGAAAATCGACAGTGCTCAGTCGCTGCGGCAATATCGTCGAAGACTTCACCCAGTCCCGTTGCCGCATCTGTCAATTGAAGTTCGCGCATGCCGGGCGTGTCGAGCAGCCAGCCGCCGCCAGCCAGACGATGCATCTCCCGCACGGTCGTCGTGTGGCGACCCGTGCCATCGGCTTTGCGGATATCCTGAGTGGCTATGCTGTTCGAGCCTCGCAAGGTGTTGACGAGTGTCGACTTGCCGACGCCTGAGGAGCCCAGAAGGGCGACAGTCTGTCCCATCCCACACCAGGCCGCGAGGCACGCGACATCATCCGGATCGCGCCCGTTGACGGTCCGCACGAGCAAGTCAGGCTGTAGACTGCGTGCAGATGCCTCGAATGCCTCGGGGGCGTCGGTGATATCTGCCTTGGTCAGCACCACGACGGGGGTCACTCCCACATCGCGCGCGAGCACAAGATAGCGCTCGAGACGCGATGCGCTGAAGTCCTGGTTGCAGGATGCGACGATGAACACTGTGTCCACATTGGCGGCGATCATCTGCGTTTTCCGGTCGGGGCCGGGCGCACGCCTCTTGAAGAGGCTCGCACGGCTCAGAACACGCGAGACGTGCTGCGTCTCGCGATCGATCAGCAACCAGTCACCTATTGTCGGATGGTCGTGGGCAGGACCGGCGCCGGGGATATGCGGATCGACCAGCCATGAGCCCGCATCGCCCGTCACGGCAATCTTGCCGCGATGGACCGCCGTCACGCGCACCGGACAGCATCGGGCGACTTCTTCGCCAGAAATCTGTGCGCTGAAAAAGGGTCTCCAGCCCAGTTCGGTAAGGCAGCTTGTCGGCTGGACTAAACGATCGGGGGTCTCGATAGCGTCGCTCAGGAGGCCGATGGCTTCGATTTGGCCTTCAGTGCCGGTGTGGCGGAGACCGCAGCCGTCAAGATGTCGGCAGCAGCAGGCCTGCGTTCGATCGCGTTGCGAGCGGCGCGATTGCGCCGATTATTGGCTGTGCGCAGTTGGCCCATATAATGTCCTGTCAGGTTGATATCGCGCGTCGTTGGCCGGGATGGCATGTATAACGCGGCGAGATAACGGCTCATGGTCATATCGGCGCACTGAAAACAAGGCCCCTTGGGCTAAAGCTGACCTTATGTCGGTCGTTAAGCGACCAATTTTCTGATTTAACAGTGAATGTTATGCTTATCCCTGCCGAGTGGTGAGCCCGATCATTTTGGCCTTCGTTCACCGGCGGCCGTTGGTGCCAACGCACCATAACGTCGGCCTACGCCTTTCCCGGCATGTTTCGCGGCATACAGGGCCTGATCGGCACGCAGGCGAAGTTCGACCGTGGTGACCGCATCTTCCGGAAGGCAGGCAAAGCCAATACTTGCACCGACCTGCACCACTGTGCCACCTTCCAACGTGAACGGATGACGAGCAACCTCTGCGATCAGGCGGTCTGCTAACGGCCCAACCTTCTCGGGCGCCATCCCGCGGACAACAGCCATGAATTCATCGCCGCCCATGCGTGCAAGTAGATCATCCGAGCGAAGCTGCGCGGCCATCCGCTTTGCCACTTCGATCAACAGAATATCTCCCGCTCCGTGCCCATGCTTGTCGTTAATGTCCTTGAAGCCATCAAGATCTATGCAGAGCAACGCCATTTGCCGATCCGGGCTGGGCGTGATCTGGATGAGCGCGTCATCCATGCCCTGGCGATTGAGTATTCCGGTCAGCGCATCATGCTGAGCGAGATGGATGGCCTTCGCCTGCATTCCAAGCGTCAGAAGCATCGACCGATGAAAATTGCTTATGATCTGCATTGCGCCCAGCAGAAAGGCCGGCGTCATCGGGACAATCACCATGAACCACGGTTCCCCCGATGCCACGGCACCCAGCACGAACGGAAGATCACATAGAAGAACGAGCATGAAAGCAAATCGTGGGGCTGCATAATTGCGCGCACAGATAGGACCGATCATTGCCATAACCAGTGTGGCCGCAAGGACGCCTAACACGAGATCGTTGCCGATCATGATGGTAAAGGCCCGCGCCCCCTGTTGTGCGCACCAGAGCGTAGAAAAAAGTACCGATCTATCGATGGTTGGCACATTACCGCCGCGCAGGGTTCTGTCTCGGATCTGCCAATCCAGGAAGCGGCAGCTCATCAGCACCGCTTCTGAAATCGCGAAGAGCCAAAATACCATGTTACCGGTGCGAAATAGCCCGACGGCGATCACCATCAATGCGCACAGCGATCCCATTATTACGGACGCAGGAGAACCAATCATCTGCCCGAAAAGAAAAGACCGCTCAGACCCGCTGACTTTACCAGCAGGTTCAAAGAACCATCGGACGGCAGGCACCTGAACCCTAAGTTGGGCACGAGTGAAAGCGGTCACAGCTATTCGGTCTGATGGCATGTTGGTCATAATAGCTATGGTCAGCTACGAACCCGTTAATGGTTCACCGACAAAAAACGCGTGATCACATCATGTCATACGCGAAACGGACTGCGCTAATACCAGTCGGATCGTTTCGACAGCGAGATAAAATAGCAATTACTAATGTAGCATTTGGGAGCGTTTACTAACGTGAGACGTTGGAAGGGCGAGCAAAAAGGGAGAGCCCGGATGTCGAAGAGAAACTTGAGCGAACTCGCAGCGAAAATGAAAGACATCGATTTCACGATGCTATCCACGCACAGTCCGGGCGGGACGATCGGCGCTCGGCCAATGAGTAATAATCGCGACGTCGATTATGATGGCGATAGCTGGTTCTTCACTACGCAAGACACGCAGATGGTGGCCGACATAGAACAAAACCCGCAAGTGGGTCTCAGCTTTCAGGGTAAGGCGGGCCTTCTGGGAATCCGCCCCTTCTTCATCGCGATCGAGGGTCAGGCTGAACTGATCCGGGACAAGGGTGCATTTGCCGCGCACTGGACCAAAGATCTGGATCGGTGGTTCGAGCAAGGCGTGGATACGCCAGGCCTCATCCTTATTAAGGTGCACGCAAAACGTGCGCATTATTGGGATGGGGAAGACGAAGGCGAAGTATTGGTTGAACGCGGGGCCTTCGTGGGCGGTCCATGAGGAGCGTCCAACGGCAGCGTCAGCCAGTTTTCGGCGGCCCCACATCGGCTGGCGTGTAAAGAGTTAGCGGTTTACGCCCCCATATTTGGGGGGGGCGTCGGATGAGTGGCCCGGACCGCTCTGATGCTGGAGGTGGCACCTGCCGTCTCCGCTGATTAGAAATAGTGAAAGCCCGTCGGCCGCGAAGCGACCCGATGCGTGTGCGGATTTTGCTCTGGTGCGTACTGGGCCGCCATAAGCAAATCGGCGGTGAAGAAAGTAAAACTCGAAACCTACCAGGCTGTCACCACCCGCGCGCGTTCGATTTCGTCGTGATCGGGTCGGCGGATCAGGGTCAGTGTTTCCCCTTCGCGTGCGATAAATCCGGCCTTTTCAAAAGCCTCCAGCCATCCTTCCATCGGCCAGATGTTCCACCGCTTGCGGAACAGCACCGCGTTGCGGACGATATCGTCCAGATGCTGCAGCGGCGGATCGAAGCTGTCGTGGTGCTGGTGAAAGGCGCCCGTGCCGCCCATGAACAGCAAAGGCAGCTTCTCCTGCTTCGCGCGGAAACCGAAATCGGTGTCCTCCGCGCCATAGCCGGTAAAGGCGTCGTCGAATCCCCGCAGGTCAAAGAAGCTCATCCGCCGGATGCCGAAAACCAGTGACCAGAACAGCCCTGCATTGTCCTCTTTCCGTATACCGCTTTTCGGAAACGCGCGCACAGGATGCTGCACGCCGCGCTGCTGCAGATCGTCCTCCTGCCACGTGCCACGGGCATCGTCGGGACCGAGATACAGCACCTCGGCACAGATCAGCGCGTCCTGCTTCTTCAGGGCGTTCGCCATGGCATCGGTAAGGGTACGCATCGGAATGCAATCGACGTCCAGAAACAGCAGATCGGTGCCCATCGCCGCTCGCGCAGCCGCATTACGCGCCGCCGCCAGCGGCAGGCCCGGAAGATCGAGCTGCACCACCCGCACCGGGAAGGGCGTTTCGCCGATGCTGACCGGCGGCGCACTGCCCATGTCCACGATCACCAGCTCATCCGGCAGGACGTCCGAACGTCGCAACCCTTCCACCAGTTGCGCGAGATGCGCGGACCGGTTCTTGACGATGGTGAGCACGCTGAGGCTCATAAGCCTTTGCGCCACAGATCGAGTCGATAGCGCGCCTGTCGTTCTACCCTGACCGCATATATGCCGCCGCCGAGGGCTGCGCGCATTTTGCTTACCGCCTCGTCGCCCGACTGCGGATAATCGGTATCGCCTGTCCAGTGTACCAGCAGGACGTCACCGCCCGGTGCCAGATGCTCCGCGATCCACGCTCCCGCCCGCGCTATGTCGCAATCGTCCCAATAATATACGACCTCGGACAGCACGATCAGATCGAACGCCGCGCCTGCCGGTGTCTGTTCCGGAAAGGCCATCCGCCCGAACGACACATGCTCCCATTCCGCGCAGCGCAAGCGCGCCGCTTCCAGCGCAGTGTCGCTGACATCCACCGCAAGCAGCGCGTGACACTGCGCCGCCAGCCGCGCCGTCAGCACACCCTTGGCGCATCCGACCTCAAATCCCAGACCATATATGCGGTCATTCAATGCCGCGATGCTGCGATCATATTTGGCCTGTTCATAGGCACTGCTTTCCAGATCCCACGGGTCCGCCGTATTTTGGAACATGTCCTCGAAATAGTCCGCGTTCAGGCTGTCCTTGTGCCGCGTCATGCCGCACGCCGCACATACAACGTATCGCGCGCCGCCATCCGCTGCTGCGCCTTGGGCAAACGGAACCCCGCACCATGCGAAGCGGTAAGCTGACTGCGATGTGCGCGCAGCGCATGGCCACGCTTGCCAGTGGGCATCGGTGCGCTGCGGACGATGCGATAGGCTTTGCGGTCTGGCACTTCGCCCCAAACCACATATTCCGCAACGATAAGCCGCCGCGCCATCGCACCTTGCACTGCATAAGCCAGCCGCGCCGCCGCCGAATGATCGCAATGCGGTTCTGCCAATGCCGTCACGGCCATAGCATCCACGTGCAAACGCTGACACAGCGCTGTGAGCGTCCTGCAGGACTGCGCAAACCGTGGATCATCGGACTGAAAAGGCATTGCGTCTTTCCAACCAAGATGCCGGGGAGCGGAGGCGCGACTGCCCGTCAGCCGACGCAAGGCCCCCGCCGCCTCACGCTTCCGCACGCTCACCAGCCTGCCACCATCCTCATGCGACCCCGATCCATCGGTCAGGTACACAACACCCGCCAGGCACCGCGCTTTGGCCATCTGCGCAATCAGCGCAGCGGCCCCCAACGTCTCATCATCGGGATGGGGCGCAAGGATCAGCCATCGCATACCGCGCCAGGGTTTCGCATCCAGCATCTGCATCACCACAGGCTATCCTCCGCGCCCCAGGCATCGTGATCCAGCCATGCCAGCGCTGCCTGATCGCGCGCATAATCCGGCCCTGCCTGCCGCAGATATAGGCTCAGATCGCGGATGATCTTGTCGATCCGCTGTCCGTCCATTGCGCTGCGCGTACCGACGATGCGCGCCGCCAGCTCCATCACGTCCAGCGCCGCGCGCTCCACGATCCCGCGCGTCATCCGCGCGAACGCCGGACCGTCGGCATCCTCCGATGCCGCCCGCAAGGCACATTCGCGCACCCAAAGATACGCCGTCCGATTCGCCGCAACCGCATCGGCAAACTTGGCTCTCTGCAGCGGATCTGCACACGCCGTTTCCGACATGCAGGCCCGCGTCTCGATCAGCAGCGCTTCGATCCCACCGAGCTGCACTGCCGTAAAGCGCCACGCACCCGTGGTGAAGCGCGGCTCCAGATCATACTCCCCCGGCGCGCCCAGATACGCCCCGGCATCGACCGTCATGCCACTCACGTCGTAAAGCCCGCTGCCCGTCGCCCGCATCCCCCGGACGCGCCATTGCGACAGGTCCGCACGCTCCGCCTGATCGGCAGGCACCACGACCAGCCGACGCGATCCGTCCGCCGGTTGCGCCGTTATTACTGCATAGGCCAGTCCGCCCGCGCCGGTCGCGAACGACTTGGCCCCCTCCAGCATATCCACGCCATCGGACGCGGATATGCGCACCCCCGGCTGCGGCTCAGTCGCCCACACGCCATAGAACGCATTCCGGTTCAGCTTCTGACCCAGATCCACTTTCTGCGCCGCCGATCCATACCAGTCGAACAGCGTCACCGCATTGACATGGCCTTCATACAATCGCCCGACGCTCAGGTCGGCGCGCCCGACGATGCGCAGCACCGACATCATGCACAGGTTGCGTGAGGCGGCATCCGCAAATGCCACTCCGCCGCTCTCAACCGGCGCAAAAGTGCGATGCAAATCTGCCGCGGCCAGCACTTTCATGCTGTCGACCGGAAAAATCGGCGCAGCGTCGTATCGCGCGCCCAGTTCGGCCAGTTGCGGAAGGATCGCCTTGGCCCGCACCACGGGATCGTCCGGCACTGTCGCGATAGGGTTCGTCAGCGTCATTCCCGATACTCCACTTCGCCCGCGATGCTCTCCGCACAGTCTGCCAGCCACAACGCCGCCGCCTTTGCACCGTCAGGATCGTGCAACCGCCGACGATTGGCCGATGGCACGGCGTGCGCTTCGCCAATCAGTATCGGCCACAGGTCGGCATGCGGCCAATCCTGCAGCACAATCGCAGCATCCAACGCTTTCAGACGCGCTGCCGTTGCACGCTGCTCGTCATACGGACGTTCCTGCGGGATGCAGATGAAGGGACGGTCCGCAGCAAGCACCGCGCCCAGAAGGCCATCCCCCGCCGCGCCGATCACAACACCCGCGCGCGCAATCTCCTGTTCGGGAGTATCGACCCATCCGGCAATCTCCAGATTCGGCGGCGGATCATGCGGCGATGTCACCGGCCCGATCACCCGCCAATGCATGTCGGGGCAGGTGCGCGCCGTGTCCGCAATCTGCGCGCCATCGCCCATCGGTCCCCCACGCCCGACCACCACGAGAACGCGATTTTCGTCTCGCGGATCTTCCTGCACCTGCGCCTGCGCCTGCGCCGCGATGCCGGGAAAATATGTCGTCTTCTGTCGCACCCACGCAGGCGTGGAGGCCATCTCAAGATCGGCATGAAACGGCGCCAGCAAGGCAAAGGCGCTTCGAAACGCATCGAGATGCGCGGGGTCGCGCCGGTCGCCGTTCAATCGCACATAGACAGTGGGTACAGACGCCAGCCGCGCCAGCATCGCGACCTCCACCGACACATCCACCACCATCAGCGCGGGGTGCTCGGTCGCGATCCACAGCGCCATCTGCGCGACCCGCCGCCGAACGCCCTTATGATCGACCGGCGCATAATGCAGAACGGACGAACGGCTGTCCGCGCCATCGACACCGTCGAACTGCCCAGAGACCGGACGATCGTCGCAAAGGTCGATTCCCGCCTCGCCAATGCCCGTCCCCAATAATGTGACTGGCCAATCGCTCGCAGCAGCAATCGCCCGCGCGCGGGCCAGATGCCCTGCGCCATGATGATGCACATAATATCCGATGGGTCGGCGGTTCATGGTGCCATTTCCAGCGCCATGTCATGCGGCATAGGCGGCAGTAACGGTTCCTGCTGCGCGATCAGCGCCTGTCCATCCGGCTGCGTCCGCAATTGCCGACGCCATATGGCGCGCGCGCGCCAGTGATTGAACGCCGGTGCCATCGGCATCGAACCGCTGTGCGCCGTCGCCAGCAAATCCTGCATCGCGACCGCCATACCGCCCTCTGCGCGCCCATCGGTGCGCGGCGACACATAGGTATACACGTCTTGCGGATGCGCCAGCCGCGCGCCACGCGCCAAAGCCGCATTTACCAGGGCGCGATCCTCCCCCGTCGGCAACAGCGGCACGCCCCCACAGGCCCGATACAGATCGGCGCTGATCGCCAGCGACGCACCGGTATGATCGCCATGCCGTGGTGCAGGGTCCCACGGTTGGGGATCGACATTGTCCTCGATGGCGCGGACAGTCATCCAATACCTGTCCCACGCTTCCCTTATGCGTAGCGCATGGGCGGGCAGGGGTTCCCGCATATCGATCTCTATCCGCCCGCCGACGATATCGGCACCGCGCGCAAACGCCGCCATTATGCTGGTCAACCAAGCGCGCGGCGGGCGCGTATCGGCGTCCGTGCTGACGAGCGCCGCGTTGTCATGTTCCGCCATCAGCGAGAGTCCTGCGTCCATCGCCATGCGCCGCGCCGACCCCGCATGCGCGATGTCCGGTGCGAAATCGGAGGACAGCAGCGCGATATGCAGACGTCCCGCATGTCTTTCGCGCGCAGATTCGACGACCTGCACGCTATCGTCCGTCGTATTGTTGATGGCTACGACAACGGGAACGGGGCCAACCCAATCCTGCCGCGCCAGCGCATCCAGCAATATCGGCAGCCGCGCCGCTTCATTCCGCGCCGGAACGCATACGCACAGATGCATCGGCGCGGCTCGCTCAGCCATTCAACGTTCGGCTCATGGCAACAAGGGGGCGCGACGACTGCACAAGCTGCAACGAAGCTGCAGAATCGCCCCGGCGCTTTGGCTCGGCCAGACCGATCTGCCGCTGATACAGCGCCTCATAATCGTCGACCATCCGCTCCGCATTGCACATCCGCTCTGCCCGCGCGCGACAAGCGCGGCGATCCAAAGACAGTGCGCGCAATCCCGCTCTGGCGAGGGAGCCTACATTGTCGGGCGTCGCCAGCACGCCGCATGTTGCATCCAGAATTTCCGGGATTGCCCCCCGCGCGAACGCAGCAACCGGTACGCCGCAGGCCAGCGCCTCGGCAACCACCAGTCCATATGGCTCATCCCACATCGGCGTGCACAAAAAGGCCCGGGCGCCACCTACCAGCCGCGCCAGATCGCGATGATCGAGATGCCCGACATGCACGGCGTCCACTCCCAGCGCAGGCGCGATCTTCGCCTCAAAATAAGCTTCGTCCAAAATCGGCCCCGCGATCTTCAGCGGCAATCCAATGCGCCGTGCCGCTTCGATGGCCAGATGCAGGCCTTTTTCAGGAACGATCCGGCCATACCAGACCAGATAGCCTTTAGGATCGGCCTCCGCATGAAACGCGAAGCCGTTTAGGTCGATGCCGTTCAGGATCACCCCGTCGATGGGCCGTACATGGCTCCACAAATCCGCGACCGACTGCGAGACACCAACAAAGGCGTTGTTCTGTGCCGTGCACAAACGAATGCCGCTTTCCAGCCAGCAGAAAGGCGGCGTGTGCAACGTCGTCACCATCGGCATTGGCAGGCTGTCCGCCATGGACACCGGCAAATAATGCAGCGAATTGTTATGGATAATATCGAAATCGCGGTGCCGCAAATCGTTCATCAGGCTCAAATACGCATGATGCTCTTTGAAGAACGCGATGTCCGTAGCTTCGGCAGTACCGACTGAAGCAATCGCCGTTTCGGTGCAGATTGCTTCAAGCCCAAGGCTGGCCTCCGACTTGGACGATGCGAACACTGTCACGCCATGCCCGCGTTCACGCAGGGATCGCGCCAGCAAATGCGTATGCATTTCAAGCCCGCCGGCGAAGGGTTCTGCAATGGGATGCTTCAAATGTGCGATGATGCCGATCTGCATCCGGGCGTCTCCTGTCCCTTTTAATCGACGCGGGGACAGCGCATGGCCGTCCCCGTCATCTTTATTATAGTCGTCGATCAGGCTGCCGGTTGCGCATCCAGATCGACTTTCATCTCCCGCGGCCAATGGCGCAGCGCGCGGCAGGCAGTGAGAAACGCCACGGCATCCTTGTCCGCCGCCAGGGGCATGCACGCTTCATCCAGATCGTCAGCAATGCCGGCCTTCTCGAACAACGCCTTGGCGTCCGCCGTCAGGCCGATGAACTTGCAATGCGCAAAGGCGTCCGTGACGAAGTCCTTCGCCGCTGCATCGACGGCCAACAAAGCGGCGCCCTCTGCCGAAGCAACGACTGCTACCGCATCGTACAGCACCGATGGCCCGCCATCGATCTTCTGCTTCGCCGCAACCGCCGTCCCGTCCGAAAGCGTCACGCCACCGATCTTCGGGGCAACCACTTCGTAGTTCGCCCCTTCGCTATCGACAGCCTTGACGAGCGCGTTGAAGATCGCGGCATCCGCGCCATCGGTCAGCAATATGCCCAGCTTGCGACCCTTGAAATTGTCCGGGCCGTTCTTTGCAATGCTCAGCGCATCCGACGTCGGCAGGTCCATGATCGTGGGCCGTGCCGCCTTCGCAGCGTCCGGCATATCCAGGCCAAGCCCGTCCGCCACGGTGTCAGCCAGCGTCGCGTCGATGTTCAGCAAATGCGAAACCGTGCGCGACCGGATGTCGGGACGCTCCACCTTGCTCAGTTCGAACACCAGCGCATCGCCGATATGCTTCTGCTCGATCGGCGTCTGGCTCATGAAGAACTGCCGTGCCTGACTGTAATGGTCGCCGAACGTCTCGGACCGCACTCGCTGCTTGGGACCATCCTCGGTCGTCGGTACAGGTACGTGACCGCGCGCCGGATCTTCGCGTGGGCCACCTTGCGCGGCACCCCAGCTATTGGGCTCATAGTTCGCGCGTCCCTTGGGGTTGCGCATCGCCATGTGGCCGTCCTGCTGGAAATGCGCCATTGGGCATTTAGGGGCGTTGATCGGGATATGCGTGAAGTTGGGCCCGCCGAGCCGCTTCAACTGCGTATCGAGGTAGGAGAAGTTACGCCCCTGCAACAAAGGATCGTTACTGAAATCGACACCCGGCGGTACATTCTGCGTCATGAACGCAACTTGCTCGGTCTCTGCAAAGAAGTTGTCGACCGCCCGGTCGAGCACCAGCCGCCCGACGATCCGCACGGGTACCAGTTCTTCAGGAATTAGCTTCGTCGCGTCCAGCACGTCGAAGTCGAAGCTGTCGGCAAAGGCATCGTCGAACAACTGCACACCCAGTTCCCATTCCGGGAAATCGCCGGCGTTGATCGCATCCCACAGGTCGCGGCGATGGAAATCGGGATCGGCCCCGTTAATCTTGACCGCTTCGTTCCAGGCTACCGACTGCAGCCCCTGCTTGGGCTTCCAGTGGAACTTGACGAAGGTCGACTTGCCTTCGGCATTCACCAGCCGGAAGGTGTGGACGCCAAAGCCTTCCATCGTCCGCAAGGATCGCGGAATCGCCCGGTCGGACATCGTCCACATCACCATGTGCATGGCTTCAGGCGTCAGGCTGATAAAGTCCCAGAAATTGTCATGCGCGGTCTGCGCCTGCGGGAAATCGCGATCCGGCTCCGGCTTTGCGGCGTGGATCAGGTCGGGAAACTTGATCGCATCCTGAATGAAGAACACCGGGATGTTGTTGCCAACGATGTCCCAATTTCCTTCCTGCGTGTAGAGCTTCACCGCAAAGCCGCGCACATCGCGCGCCAGATCGGCCGAACCCTTCGATCCGGCAACGGTCGAAAACCGCACGAACGCAGGCACCCGCTCACCCACACGCTGCAACACATCCGCGCGCGTCACGTCGCTGAGCGATTCCGTCAGCTCGAAATAGCCATGCGCGCCATAGCCGCGGGCATGGACCACACGCTCGGGGATACGTTCATGGTCGAAATGGAACATCTTCTCGCGAAAATGTCCGTCCTCCAGCAACGCGGGGCCTCGCGCGCCCTGCTTCAGCGAATTCTGGTCGTCGGCGACGGGAATGCCCTGCGCGGTCGTCAGCGTGGCGACGTCTCCGCCTGCGGTCTGATGCGTTTCGCCCCCGCTGCCCTGTTCTTCGCCATACACCGTCGATACATCGAAGTCGGCCACGGGGGGCTGCTCTTTCGATTTAACATCCTTGGAACTGCCGGGGCGCTTCGAAAGGGTTTTCGCTGATTTGGCCAAAGGTACTTCCTCAAGTGAATGGGACGCACGGAACGATTGCTCCATGCGCGGATTTAAGGCGGGACATGTGTGAGCTGACAGCCGGAAACACCGGAGGCGTCTCGCGACGTGTCAGGGACAACAGGGGACTAAACCCACTATTGGCAGACTAGTTGCCAATACTAACCTGCGTTATGATGAATTGCGGGCGCGGGGGATACAGGCAGGCTTCAAAGCGTTCATTGCGCAGATGAAACGTCGTAAATGATAAGCTGACAGGGACCGGATATGCTCACAGAAAATTTTTTGAAGGGCCGACGCGGGTCGTCATTGTCGCTGGAAGAGCACGCCGTACTGGAGAGTGTCATCTCGGAGGTGCGAACGCTCAGCCCGCGCAGCATGATCGTTCGGGCAGGCGAGCCGATCTACCACAGCACGCTGCTGATCGATGGCTTCATGTGTCGCTATGTCGATGACCGCGAAGGCTTGCGACAGCTTGTTGCCGTTCAGGTGGCGGGCGATTTCGTCGATCTGCACGCCTATCCGCTCAAAGTTCTCGATCATGATGTCGCCACGCTGACTGCAGCCACCGTCGCGATCATTCCGCATGGCAAGCTGGATCAGATCAACGCCACCATGCCCGAATTGACGCGCAAGCTCTGGTTCTCGACTTTGCTCGACGCGGCGGTTCATCGCGCCTGGCTGTTCCGCCTCGGGCGGCTGGACGCCGTTGGCCGGGTCGCCCATTTCCTCAGTGAGACCAATGTCCGCCTGCAATTGGCGGGCCTCAGCGACGGCACGCGCTTTGCCTTGGGCTTCACGCAAACCGACATTTCCGAAATCTGCGGCATCACCAACGTCCATACCAACCGGGTGCTGCGGCAATTGCGGGAGGAGCAATTGTGCGTGTTCCGCTCGTCGATCGTGGAGATTCAGGATGTCGAAGGCCTTGCGCGGCGCGGCCAGTTCGATCCTGGATATCTGTATCTCAGCCACGATCCGTTCAAAGATACTGCCGCACATCAAAAGCAGAATCGCTTCGCTTAAGACCCCACTTGCCCCCGCGCAGGCTTCGCCCTAAGAGGCGCGCTGCGACAGGTTCCCAGAGATGGGATTGAAAGGGAATTCGGAAATGGAGCGATCCATGATCCGAAGCTGCCCCCGCAACTGTGACCGGCGAGTGCTCGCCCAACATACCACTGGATGTTTCAATCCGGGAAGGTGGACGAGCATGATGACCCGCGAGCCAGGAGACCTGCCTGTCGTTGTCGATCCTTCATGCGGACGGGGTGTGCCGGATGATCGAGGTTTTCCTCGCGTGACGACGTCGATTGGGATGGCGCGCGTGGAATGATTCCACTCCACTTGCTGTGCTGTTGTGCCTTTGGCGCGTGCGATCCCTTGTTGTTGATCTAAGGGGGAATTTCATGCCCAGATATATTGCGTCGCTGCTATCGCTCACCGCTCTCGTTTCGCCTGTCGCTGCTTTTGCGGAGGACGCGCCGGACACCATCGTCGTCACTGCGACCCGCACCGAACAGCCACTCTCGCGCGTCGGTCAATCCATCACCGTTATAGATCGTGAGGAAATCGCGACGCGCCAGACCGACACCATCGTCGACATCCTGCGCACCGTTCCCGGCGTCACCATCGCTCGCACCGGCGGCATCGGCGGCGTCGCATCTGTGTTCATTCGCGGCGCGGAAAGCGACCAGACGGTCGCATTGATCGACGGGGTAAAGCTCAACGATCCTTCGTCGCCCGGCGGCGGCTTCAACTTCGGCAATCTGATGACTGGCAACATCGCGCGCATCGAAGTGCTGCGCGGCCCGCAGTCGGTGCTGTGGGGCAGCCAGGCCATCGGCGGCGTCGTCAACCTCATCACCATCCCGCCCAGCGAAGACTTGGCAGTCAATCTGCGCGGCGAATATGGCTATCGTGACACCGGCGAACTCGTCGGCAATGTGTCGGGCAAGGCTGGCCCCGTCTCCGCCAGCCTCGGCGCAGGCTATTTCCGTACGGACGGCATTTCCGCCTTCAACGAAAAGCGCGGCGGCAAGGAGAAGGACGGCTATCGTAACTATGGCGCGAACGCCAATGTCAACGTGGCGCTGTCCGACGCGATCTCGGTCGATTTGCGCGGCTGGTATTCCAACGGTCGCAACGATCAGGATGGTTTCGCGCCGCCCAGCTTCAGCTTTGGCGATACACTGGAATATACCAAGACCCGTGACATGGTCGGCTATGCCGGTCTCAACGCCGCGCTGCTCGACGGACGCTTCCGCAACCGCTTGGGCTTTGCCTACACCGATATCGACCGCGTCAGCTACGATGGGGCCAGCACCTCATCGGAAACCTTCGCTGCCAAGGGCCGCAACGAACGCTTCGAATATCAGGGCAGCTTCGACATCGCGGAAGGCTGGCAAACCACCTTCGGCGCGGAACGCGAGAAGTCACGCCTGAAAACCTCCAACTACGGTTTCGCCGACGCCCCTCAAAGCGCCGTCATCGAAAGCGTCTATGGCCAGTTGATTGCCACCCCCTTCGCCGGATTCACTGCAACCGGCGGCGTCCGTTACGATCATCACAATCGCTTCGGCAGCGCGACGACCTTCGGCGCAAATGGCGTATGGACCCCCAATGCCGGCAAGACCGAACTGCGCGCCAGCTATAGCGAAGGGTTCAAGGCGCCCAGCCTCTACCAGCTCTACGGTGACTATGGGAACGACACCCTGCGTCCTGAACGCGCAAGGGCGTGGGATGCCGGTGTCACGCAGCGTCTGCTGGACGGCGCGATCGAAGCGAGTGCGACATGGTTCCACCGCAACAGCCGCAACCTCATCGACTTCATTTCATGCAGCACGCCCTTGACCGGCATTTGCACGGGTCGGCCCTTCGGCACCTATGACAATATCGTCAAGGCACGCTCGCAGGGTCTCGAAGTCGTGCTCGCGCTGCGTCCGGTCGAACCGCTCAAGGTGCAGGCATCCTACACCTATCTCGACGCGGAAAACCGTTCGCCCGGAAGCCCGAACTTCGGCAACAAGCTTGCCCGTCGTCCGGCGCACAGCGTCAACGCGGCCATCGACTATCGCTGGTCCTTCGGTCTCACCACCGGGGCGACCATCACCCATGTCGGGTCCAGCTTCGACAACGCTGCCAACAGCCGCCGGGTCGAAGGCTATGCGTTGGCCGATATCCGCGCATCCTTTCCGATCACGAAGAATGTCGAAATCTACGGTCGAGTCGAAAACCTGTTCAACGAACGCTATGAGACGGTTTTCCGTTATGGCACGCCGGGTCGCGCGGCCTATGGCGGCGTCCGTGTGAGCTACTGATCTAATGACTCACGGCGCCCTCTGGATCGATGCACTCCGTCCCCACAACGGGTACATCGATCCGGTGCGCGCTTCGAGGAGGAGGGGCCGAGTCACATTGGCGCGATCCCTCCTCGCACTCGCGACCGTTCCTATGCTGATGGGTTCGGTGATCTCGCAGGCAGTGCCACCTCGCCCAGCCGCCGCCCACCGCGTGCCCCGCATCGTCTCGATCAATCCCTGTATCGACGCAGTGCTGATGCAGGTCGCCGACCCCGCACAGATCGCGGGGATCAGTCACTATTCGCAGGACCCGCAGGCCACCTCGATATCGCTCGCTACGGCCCGCCGCTTCCGGGCCACGTCAGGCACCGCAGAGGAAGTCGTGGCGTTGGCGCCTGACCTCGTGCTTGCCGGTCAGCATGTCGCGCCGTCCACCGTCGCGATGCTGCAACGGATGCACATCCGCTTTGTCCAGTTCCCCGTGCCGACGACCTTGGCGGAGACGGAGGATCAGGTGCGTGCCATCGGATCGGCCATCGGCCAGCCGCAGCGCGGCGCTATGTTGGCGCGCCGGATCGCAAATGCCGCCATCGCCGCGCGTCCTTCCGACACGCAAAGGATACCCGCGCTCATCTGGCAGGGCGGCGGACTGGTGCCGGGCAAGGGGACGCTCTCCGACGCCCTTCTGCAAACCGCTGGATTTGAGAATATGAGCGCATCCTACGGCCTCACCCAATGGGACATATTGCCGCTCGAATATCTCGTCGCCCGTCCGCCGCGCGTCCTGCTGTCGGTGGGGCAGGGGGCAGGGTCGGGCGACCGTATGCTCTCGCATCCCGTCGTCACCAAATTGGGCAAGCGCATCGCCATCCGCCCCTTCGCCCCGCGCCTGATGAACTGTGCCGGACCCAATGTCATAGACGCGCTGGAACGGCTCAAGACGATCCGCAAGGAACTGATAAGTCGATGAGTTCTAAGCTATTGAAACTTAACATACTATTGCTCGCCGCCCTATTTGCGCTCATCGGCTTATCGCTGATCGCAGGCAAGGTATGGATCCCCTTGGACGCATGGCAGAGCAGCGATCCGCGCTGGCTCATCATCGCCGAACTGCGCCTGCCTCGCACGGT
The DNA here is from genome assembly GCF_027925545.1 of Sphingobium sp. BS19. Classification (NCBI taxonomy): domain Bacteria; kingdom Pseudomonadati; phylum Pseudomonadota; class Alphaproteobacteria; order Sphingomonadales; family Sphingobiaceae; genus Sphingobium; species Sphingobium sp. BS19. The sequence goes on along the minus strand of NZ_BSEF01000018.1, from coordinate 62,265 downwards.
GCTGGCCATCATTATCGGCGCGGCGCTGGGCCTTTCGGGTGCCGCGATGCAAGGCTATTTGCGCAATCCGCTGGCCGATCCGGGCCTGTTCGGCATCTCGTCCAGCGCCGCCTTGGGCGCTGTTTTATCACTCTATTTCGGTTTTGCCGTGTCGGCTTATATGCTCCCCGCCTTCGCCTTGGCCGGGGCAGGGCTGGCGATGGCGGTCCTCGCTCTGATGGCCGGACGCTCGGGCAGCCTCATCCTTTTCACGCTGGCGGGGATGATCCTCTCCAGCGTCACCGGATCGATGACGGCGCTGGCCATCAGCCTCGCGCCCACGCCCTTTGCTGCGTCGGAAATCATGACCTGGCTGCTCGGCGCGCTGACCGACCGAAGCTGGGACGACGTAAAAATCGCCTTGCCGCTTACGGCTGTGGGCATCGGGATATTGGCGACCACTGCGCGGTCGCTCGACGCCCTGACTTTGGGCGAACAGGCTGCCCAATCCATGGGCGTCGACCGGCGGCGGGTGCAATGGTCGATCGTTTCAGGTGTCGGCTTATGCGTCGGCGCAGCGGTCGCTACCTCCGGCGTCATCGGCTTCGTCGGCCTGATGGTGCCGCACATGGTCCGCCCGCTCGCAGGCAATCGCCCCTCCGCCATCCTGCTTCCCTCTGCACTTGCCGGGGCGCTGTTGCTGCTCGCCGCCGACAGCTTCGTCCGCGCCATTCCCACCGTCAGCGAACTGCGCCTCGGCATCGCCATGTCGATCCTGGGCGGACCTTTCTTCTTCATGCTCCTCTTCAAGATGCGCAGGACACTGCCATGACCCTTGGCTTCACCACGCAGGACCTCTCGCTCAAACTTGGCGCAATTACCGTGTTGGACGCGGTAAGTGTCGCCTTCATACCGGGCCGCGTTACGGTCGTCCTCGGCCCCAATGGCGCAGGCAAAAGCACACTGCTCGCTTGCCTCGCCGGATTGCGCGATGCGGACTCGGGTCAGGTACTGCTCGACGGCACCGCCCTCGCCACCTTGCCTCGCCGCGACCGCGCACAGCGCATCGGCTTCCTGCCGCAAAGCCCCGACGTTCACTGGAATGTCGACGTCCGAACACTGATTTCACTCGGCCGCTTCCCGCATCGCGGCCGCTGGGGCGAAACCCCGCATGACATCGCCGCCGTCGCCCACGCCATGACCGCCACCGATGTCACCTCCCTCGCCGACCGCAGCGTCGAAAGCCTCTCAGGCGGCGAACGCGGCCGTGTCCTGCTGGCCCGTGTCCTTGCCGGCGAACCGCAATGGCTGCTCGCCGACGAACCGCTCGCCAGTCTCGATCCCGCGCACCAGATCGACGTGCTGGACCGCCTGCGCGAAGTCGCTGCGGCGGGGGCAGGGGTGATCGTCGTCCTCCACGATCTCAATCAGGCTGCGCGCGTCGCCGACGATATCGTCATGCTCCGCAACGGTCGGGTCATCGCCGCAGGGCCGGTCGCAGACGTTCTCACCGCAGACCGCATAGCCCAAACCTATGGCGTAGACGTCCATATCGGCCAAAGCCCCGACGGCGGCACCTTCGTCATTCCCACGGGCCGGATAATGTCCTGATGCCTGCGATCATGCTGCAAGGCACCGGGTCCGACGTCGGCAAGTCCGTCCTCGTCGCAGGCCTCTGCCGCCTCTTCACCAATCGCGGTCTCAATGTCCGTCCCTTCAAGCCGCAGAATATGTCGAACAACGCCGCTGTCACTTCCGATGGCGGAGAGATCGGTCGCGCACAGGCACTTCAGGCCATGGCCTGCCGCACCTCGCCCACCGTCGATATGAACCCGGTGCTGCTGAAACCACACTCCGATATTGGTGCGCAGGTGATCGTCCACGGCAAGGTGCGCGGCACGCTGGGCGCCAGCGATTTTCAGTCGCGCAAGGGCGAACTGCTCGAGGCCGTGCTTGCTTCCTACCACCGCCTCCACGACCAATGCGACCTGGTGATAGTGGAAGGCGCAGGCAGCCCGGCAGAGACCAACCTGCGGCGCGGCGACATTGCGAACATGGGCTTTGCACGTGCCGCCGATGTGCCGGTCGCGCTGGTCGGCGACATCGACCGCGGCGGGGTGATCGCATCGATCGTCGGCACCCGCGCAGTGCTGGACGACGAAGATGCCGCTATGATCCGAGGCTTCCTCATCAACAAGTTTCGCGGCGACGTGCGCCTGTTCGACGATGGCTATGCCGACATTGCCCGGCGCACCGGCTGGCGGGGTCTGGGGGTCATCCCCTGGCTCGCGGCGGCGCGTCAGCTTCCCGCCGAGGATGCCGTCGTGCTGGACCGACAGGCGGTGGGGCAAGCCACCACCACCATCGCCGTCCCCATGCTTTCCCGCATCGCCAATTTCGACGATTTCGATCCTCTGCTCCACGAACCTAATGTCCGGCTCGTGATGGTCCCACCCGGTCAGCCGCTACCCGGCGACGCCGCGATGGTGATCCTGCCGGGGACAAAAGCCACCATCGCCGACCTCGCCTTCCTCCGGGCGCAGGGGTGGGACGTCGACATCGCCGCCCATGTCCGGCGCGGTGGGCAGCTATTGGGGATATGCGGCGGCTATCAGATGCTCGGCACGACGATTGCCGACCCCAACGGTATCGAGGGACCATCGCAAACCGTGTCCGGCCTGGGCTATCTGCCCGCCAGCACCACGATCACCTCCGACAAGCGCGTAGTCGCTGTATCGGGCCGCAGCCTGCGGGACGGCGCACCCTTCAGCGGCTATGAAATCCACGCGGGACGCACCATCATTCACGACGCAGGCACTGCAGTGCTGCTGCGCCTCAATGACGGTGGCGAAGACGGTTGCCTCAGCGCCAACGGCCAGATCGCCGGGTGCCATGTCCACGGCCTGTTCGACAATCCCCATCAGCGTGCCGCATGGCTGAACCGCCTGCACGTCACCTCCGACGGCGTCGATCAGACGCACCGGATAGACGCGGCGCTCGACACGCTTGCATCCGCGCTGGAAAAGGTCGTCAATGCCGACGCCATCCTCGCCATCGCGCAAACCGCAGGCCGCTAAACGCCTGCTCTTACATCTCCGCCCAGCGGCGCAGCAGGTTGTGATACACCCCCGTCAGTCGAATGACGTCCGCATTGTCCTGCCCCAGCGTGGCGCCCAAAGCCTGTACCGAACTGTCCAGCGCGAACAGCGCGCTGCGGTCCGCTTCGCTGCGCACCATCGATTGTATCCAGAAGAAACTCGCGATCCGCCGTCCCCGCGTCACCGGCGTCACATGATGCAGCGATGACGCGGGATAGACGATCATATGCCCCGCCGGCAATTTGACCTGCTGCGTCCCGAACGTCCCTTCGATGGTCAACTCGCCACCGTCATAGGCATCGGGTTCTTCAAGAAACAGCGTCGCCGACAGGTCGCTCCGGATACGGAAATCGCTGCCTGAAAGGATACGCACTGCGCTGTCCACATGCGTGTCGAACCCTTGTCCGTCGCCATAGCTGTTGAACAAAGGCGGATAAACCTTGAGCGGCAAAGCGGCGGCGATGAACAGCGGGTTCCTGCCCAGCGCGTCCAGAATGATGTTCCCCGCCGCCCGCGCCGCATCCGATCCCTCGGCCAGTTGCAGGTTGCGCTTCGCCAGTGCCGACTGATGCCCCGACGTGGCATTACCGTCGATCCACGGCGCGGGGTCGATAATGCCACGGACCTGCGCCAGCGTGGCGGCATCCAGCACATCGGGTATCGCGATCATCATATTTCGTCGCCCGCCAGCGCAGCAGGGCCGCGCTCCTGTAAATCCGCTATCGGCGACGCACGCAGGAAAGCCTCCGCCTTAGCCAGAAAGGCAGGCGTCGCGCTCTCCCGCACCCGCGCCAGCCACGCCAGCGCCTGCGCGATCTCCCCCGCATCCGCCAGCATCCGCGCATGATTGAACTGCCCGCGAAAGTCGCCGCCTTCCGCCGCTTTGGCATAATAGTCCGCCGCTATCGTCATGTCCCGATCCACGACCCAGCCATCCTCATGAAAGCTGCCGATATAATTCATCGCCTTCGCATTCCCCATGTCGGCGGCCTTGCGGAACCACTCCAGCGCCGCCACCCGATCCTGCGCCACGCCTTCGCCCAGCGTCAGCAGTGTCGCGTAATTGTACATGCCCCATTCCAGCCCCCGCTCTGCCGCAACGCGATAGCATTCCGCGGCCCGCGCCTTGTCGATCGCTACGCCCCAGCCAAGGTCGTAACAGCGCCCCACCATATTTAGCGCCATCAGATGATCCTGCGCCGCCGCACGATTGAACCATCCAAAGGCGGAGGCCGGATCGGCAGGCATATCGCGACCGTCCAGCAGCATCTGCCCCAGCACGGCCTGCGCATCCGCTACGCCTGCTTCCGCCGCCGTGCGAATGATCGCCACGCGGTCCTCCGGTGCACCCGAAAGACGGGCCGTAAGTTCCTCCGCGCTCATCGCGTTGATCGTGTCGATGTCTGTCATTTCATGCGCCTTTTAGCGCAGAAATCCCGCCTTGCCGAGATGGCGAGGCGGGATGTCCGTCGATGGGGGGCAGGGCAGCACCCCCGATCAATATTTGAAGTTCAGCGTCGCGATGGCCGCACGACCCGGCGCGATGGCGGCATAATGCGATGTATAGACTTGATTATAATACACCTTGTTGGTCACGTTGTTGACGTTGACCGACAGGTCGAGCTGCTCATTGATCTTGTACCCGACCCGTGCGTCGAACCGCCAATAGCTTGGCACGGTGCGATAGATCACGCGCGTCGCAGGAGCGATGGTGACTACGCCCGCTGCATTCTGGGTGGCCGAGCGATTGTCCTGATACCCGCCAAAGACCCGGCTGGTATAAAATGCCCCGCCGCCCAGCTTAAGTCCGTTGAGCACTTCGTAATCGGTCCACAGGGTAAAGCTGTGCTTCGCTGTCTGCGGGAAAGCTTTGCCAGTGTTGACCGAGGGGACCAGAACGACCTGCGCCGGTCGTGCGCTTGCTCCCGTTAGCGCCGGTGCCGTCAGGGCCGTGAACCCGCCATCTTCGATTTTGGCATCCATATAGGTGTAGCCGCCGAACACGGTCCAGCCCGGAAGGACAGTGCCGTTGAAGCCCAGTTCGACACCCTTGATCTTACGCTTGCCAATGAACTGCGCAGTGTTGTTGTCGCCCACCACGCGCGCATTGTCCGTCTTCGTCTGGAACAGCGCGGCGGTCAGAGACAGCCGGTTGTCGAACAGGTCGGCCTTCGCACCGATTTCCATCGACTTGGTCTTCTCGACCTTCAGCGCGCGCGCAGTGGCATCGGCCTGCGCCTGCGTAATGGCGGTCGTCACGGTGCCCAGGCTATTGAACTCCTGCCCTTCACCCAGCAGGCTGTTGGGCGGCGTCGAAGCCGTCGCATAGGAAGCGTAGAGGCTCGTGTTGCTCGTCGGCTTGAACACCACACCGGCCTGCCAGTTGAAAATCTGATCCTTGCGCCGGATTATCGGGCGCACGCCGTTCAGCACGGGCAGGGTCGCCTTCGACCGGAAATCGTCATAGCGCGCGCCCAGGTTCACGATCAGCGATGAGCCGATCGAGATCGAATCGAACGCATACACGGCCTTGGTATTGGCGTTGTTGATGGTCCGCGTGCCGGATGCGCCGCGGGTGATGGGCGTCAACGTCGCACTGGCAGCGTCGCTGCTATAATTGACCCAGGGATCGTTCGGGTTGGGATTGAAGATGCTCGTGCAATAGAAACGGGAGACTGTAAGTTCGTTGCATCGGGGCGATACCGTGTTGCCGGAAGCGAACACATAGGCACCGCGCGATGTCTTTTCCGTGGAGAACTCAGCACCCAGGGCAAAGCTATGCTCGATATTGGCGCCCGTGTGGAACTTGCCATACAGATCGGTCTGGTTGGTCATGCTGTCCGAATAACCGAAGCGGCTATTGCCACGACGCCACACATAACCGCCCTGTGCCGCAAGATTGGTCGGGCTGTTGACCGCACCCGGCGTACCGAACACATTGCCCGTGCTGTCATCGGGCAGCAGGAAGATGAAATTCTGGCTCGTATGGCTATACCGCGACGTATTGCGGAACCGGATGCCGTTGCCGAAGTCATGGTCGAACCGCATCGTCATCTGATCGGTTTTCGACGTGCGGAAATCGCGGGCGGTCAGGCCATAAAACGTATCGCGGTCGACCTTGCCGGTCACACCGCCCGCCGTGGTGACGGTGCCGACAATCGGCTCGTTGTAAATCGTGCCGAGCGGCGAATTGGCGATGCTGTAGAGAAACGGAATGCCGCTATCGGGCAACTCGTCCGTATCCAGATGGTAATAAGACAGCGTCAGGCTGGTCGGACCTTCGACACCGATCTTGATGGAGGGCGCAATGCCCCAGCGCTTCTGCCAGATCGCATCGCGGCCCGCGACGTCCTGATCGTGCCACATGCCGGTCAGGCGCACGGCGATGTTGCTGCCGACGACATAGTTCACGTCGCCGGTAATCCGCTTATAGTCTGCCGTGCCGGCGCTGAGCGCACCCGATACGAAATTATCGTTCTGCGGCATCTTCGATACGATATTCAGCGTTCCGCCTGCGCTGCCGCGACCGCCCAACGTGCTGTCCGATCCGCGCACGATCTGGATCTGCTCGACGGCGAACACTTCGCGGCTCTGCGCGCCAATGTCGCGAACGCCGTCCAGATAGGTGCTGCCCTGGCTATCGAAGCCGCGAATGAACGGGCGGTCGCCGATAGGATTGCCGCCTTCCGCTGCGCCGAATGTGATGCCGGGGACCGTCCGCAAGGCTTCGACCAGCGTCGCCGATCCGGTGTCCTTGATGATCTGCTTGTCGATGACCGTAATGGAGCGCGGCGTGTTGATAAGCGGGGCAGTCGCCTTCGGGCTACTGTCGGCGGGGATACGCTGACCGTTCACCAGAATGCGATCGCGGGGGTTTTCAGCATCGGCCGCTGTCTCTGCTGCTGCAGTCGGCTCTTCCGCGGCGAACGCTTGACCGCTCATCAGGGCACCCACGCAGGACAGCGCCAGAAATGCCGGAACGGACTGATGGTTTTTTACGATAACAGACATTGAAATCCCCCATGGACGATGGAGGTCTGTTATTGCGAGTCATTCGCACTGTCAAAACATTTTTGCGATCAATTCGCATTTGCGGCCGCGGTTCAGAACCAGATGCGGATACCCACTACCAGGCTAGTGGCTTTAACATCCTCCCCATCCACCCTTGCATAGTCGGCCGTCTGGCCAAGCTTCCGGTCATGGGACACGCCGATATAAGGCGCGAACTCCCGCTTGATCTCATATCGCAACCGCAATCCGACTTCCGCATCGGTCACGCCTGACCCGATTCGGTTCTGCGGCACGTCCTGCGCTGCAAGGTTCACTTCTACTCGCGGCTGCAGGATCAGGCGCTGGGTGATCCGCTGATCGTAATAGGCCTCGACTCGTCCCAGCACATCGCCCTTGTCCGACAGGAAAAGAGCGCCCTCCACGTCGAACCAATAAGGCGCCAGTCCTTCGAACCCGACGGTCGCATAGGTGCGTGACGGACCCGGCTCGAAATCATGGCGCACACCGATCTGCACGTTCCAATAGGGATCGAGCGCCCCGCTATACAGCGCCTGTACCTCAGCCGCCTCTACGCCTTCGCGAAACGCGCCTTCGCCCTCGGTCTTGATCGTCAGCCGATGGATATCGCCGCCGAACCACGCCTCGCCATCCCAGCGATAGCCGTCCCGCCCGTTGCGGACCTGCACCTCGGCGAGATTGAACATGATCTGGCTGAATGTGCCGCCGCCATGCTCCCGAAACAGCGCCTCCCGCGATGCCGTCATCGCTCCATCGGGGAAGATACGGTCGGCATAATGGTCGCTCGGCGGCGGCGGGGCAGGGGCATCGCCCGGCGGCAGGCCAGTGCCACTGCTGCTATGATCGGGCATCGCCGACATGTTTTTACGTGTCGACTTATTTTGCGCGTCGTCGCCCATGGCCGACATGTCGTGCCCCGCATGGGCATCCTGCGCCTGGGCTGGCACCGCCAGCATGAGCGGCAAAAGGAAAAGCATTTTCATGCGTCGGCTTTTCTCGGTCGCACGGACACGACCCGCATCATCCCGCCATGCATGTGGTACAGCATGTGGCAGTGGAATGCCCAGTCGCCCAGCGCATCCGCCGTCAGGTCGAAGCTGACCTTGCCCCCCGGCGCGACGTTGACCGTATGCTTGCGCGGCGCATAGTCGCCATGCCCGGTCACCAGCTCGAAGAAATGCCCGTGCAGATGGATCGGGTGCGACATCATCGTGTCGTTGATTAGCGTCACCCGGACTCGCTCGTTCTCAATGAACGGTATCGGCTCGCGCGTATCGCTCATCTTCACGCCGTCGAACGACCACATATAGCGTTCCATATTGGCGGTCAGGTGAATGTCCATCGCCCGATCCGGCGCGCGGACATCGGGATTGCGCTCCAGCGCCATCAGGTCGCGATATACCAGCACGCGATGCCCCACATTGTCCAGACCTTGCCCCGGCTCCCCTGTGCGATCGGTCGGCATAGGGGATATCGTCTGCACCCCTGGCCCCATTCTCACCTGCGGCGCATTGCTGCCATCGCGCATTGTCATGGAGCCATGATCCATTTCAGGTGTCGACTTATTCATGTCTGCCATGTCCATGCCCGCCATGTCATGCCCCATTGCCGCATGATCCATCCCGCTCATGTCATGCCCGCCAACCATGCTGCCCATGCCCATGTCGGTCATGGTGGCCAGCGGGCGTTTGCGCAGCGGCGGCACCGGCGCGATCATCCCTTCACGCGGCGCCAAAGTGGCCCGCGCCATGCCCGACCGATCGACGGCCTCGCCGACCAGCGTATAGGCGCGGTCCTCGGTCGGCGTCACGATGACGTCGTACGTCTCCGCGACGGCAATCTGTAGCTCGTCCACCTCGACCGGCCGCACATTCAGGCCATCAGCTTGCACGATGGTGAGCGTCAGGCCAGGTATCCGGACGTTGAAAATGGTCATGGCCGACGCATTGATGACGCGCAACCGCACGCGCTCCCCCGGTTTGAACAGCGCCGTCCAGTTATCCTGCGGGCCATAGCCATTGACGAGATAGCTATAGGTAGAGCCGGTCACATCCGAGATATCCGCCGGGTCCATCCGCATCCCGCCCCAGGCCATCCGCTCCTTGAGCGGCTGGTCGTTGCCCGATAACAGGCCGCCCAGCGTCTGCCGCTGATAGTTGAAATACCCCGGCTGCTGCTTGAGCTTCTTGAAGATTGCGTGCGGATGCAGCGGGCTGTGATCGGACAGCAGGATGACATGCTCGCGATCCGATTGTACGGGATCGGTTTCCAACGGGTCGATCACAATGGGGCCGTAAAGCCCCATCTGCTCCTGCAATCCCGAATGACTGTGATACCAATATGTCCCCGCCTGAACGATGGGGAACTCATACACGAACGTCGACTTCGGCTTGATACCCGGAAAGCTGACGCCGGGAACGCCGTCATATTGGAACGGCACCAGCAGCCCATGCCAGTGCAGCGAACTGTCTTCGTTCAGATCGTTGGTCACCGACAGGCGGACGGTCGTCCCTTCCTTCAACCGGATCAATGGCGCGGGTACGGTTCCATTGATACCGATAGCATGGCTGGGCCGCCCATCGACCGTCATCATCCGATGCCCGATCTTGAGCGCAATGTCGGTGCCGCTCAACGTTGGAAGGGCGCGCACAATCCCTGCCGAAACGGGCTGCGCCCACGCCGGAAACATATTGGCCAGCGACAGGCCGCCGCCTGCCAGCGCAGCCCCGCGCAACACGGTGCGTCGATTGATACGTGTCGGCTTATTCACTATTTCGGCGCCATGCGGATCGCGCCGTCCAGCCGGATGACTTCGCCGTTGAGCATCGGGTTGTTAACGATGCTCTCCACCAGTTGAGCATATTCCTCGGGTTTGCCCAGACGGCTGGGGAAGGGCACCTGCGTCCCGAGCGAATCCTGCGCCTCCTGCGGCAACCCGGCCAGCATAGGCGTCCAGAAAATCCCCGGCGCAATCGTCATCACCCTTATGCCGAAACGGGCAAACTCGCGCGCCAGCGGCAGACCAAGCCCCACCACGCCGCCCTTCGACGCGGCATAGGCTGCCTGACCGATCTGCCCATCAAACGCCGCAACGCTGGCCGTATTGATAATAACGGCACACTCCTCGCCGATCCGCTCTTCCTTGTGAATGCGCGCGGCAAATTTGGACGCGACGTTGAACGTGCCGATCAGGTTGATCGTCACAACCTTCGCAAAATCCTTGAGCGGTGCCGGCTTGCCTTCGCGGTCGAACGCTTTGCCCGGTGTGGCGACGCCCGCGCAATTGACCAATATGCGCGCCTTGCCATGCACGCCTTCGGCCTCAGTCAGTGCCGCTTCCACCGAATCCTCATCGGTCACGTCGACCTTGACGAAATGCCCGCCGATTGCCTTGGCATGGGCGTTGCCCTGCTCGACGTTCAGGTCGAAAATCGTGACTTTCGCGCCCGCCTTGGCGAGGCGCTCGGTCGTCGCACCGCCCAGTCCCGATGCGCCGCCGGTCACAATCGCTGCCAGTCCGTTGATGTCCATCATGCGTCCTTATCAGTTGAGTTCGATGGCCATGGCGGTTGCTTCCCCGCCACCGATGCACAGGCTCGCCACGCCGCGCTTCAATCCTCGCGCTTCAAGAGCCCCGATCAACGTCGCCAATATCCGCGCGCCGCTTGCGCCGATGGGATGACCCAGCGCCGTCGCGCCGCCATTGACGTTGAGCTTTTCGGGCGGAATTGCCAGTTCCTTCGCTGCGATCATGGCGACCACGGCAAAGGCTTCGTTGACTTCGAACAGGTCCACATCCTCGGCGGTCCAGCCTGCCTTGGCCAGCAATTTGCGCATGGCGGGGACCGGCGCAGTCGTGAACAGGCCCGGCGCATGGGCATGGGCTGCATGGGCAACCACGGTCGCCACCACCGGCAAGCCCAGCTTCTCGGCAACACTCCGCCGCGTCATCACCAGCGCGGCGGCTCCATCGGAAATGGAGGAGGCGTTGGCCGCGGTGATCGTACCGTCCTTGGCGAAGGCAGGCTTTAGATCGCGGATCTTCTCCGGCTTTGCCTTGCCCGGTTGTTCATCGGTATCGACGGTCACGTCGCCACCCCGGCCCGCAATCGTAACCGGCGTGATTTCCTTGACGAAAGCCCCGCTCGCGATGGCTGCCTTAGCCCGCTCCAGCGACCGCAGCGCATAATCGTCCTGGTCGCTGCGGGTGAACTGATAATCGCGCACGGCGTCTTCGGCAAAGACGCCCATTGCCTTACCCGGTGTATAAGCGTCCTCCAGGCCGTCCATCATCATCGTGTCGATGATCCGGTCATGCCCGATCCGCGCGCCGGAGCGATGCTTGGGCAGTGCGTAAGGCGCGTTGGTCATGCTTTCCATGCCACCGGCAACGATCACATCGGCGCTCCCGGCCTTCAACGCATCATGCGCCATGATCGCGGCCTGCATGCCCGATCCACACATCTTGTTGACAGTCGTCGCCTCGACCGACTCCGGCAGACCTGCGCCCAAAGCGACCTGCCGGGCAGGCGCTTGCCCCAGACCGGCGGGCAACACGCAGCCCATGTAAATCTGTTCGATCGATGCTCCATGCACGCCTGCGCGTTCAATCGCAGCCTTCACGGCGAATGCACCGAGGTCAGTCGCTTTCAATCCCGACAGCGCACCTTGAAACCCGCCCATCGGTGTGCGCGCATAGCTGGCGATAACTACTGGATCGGGCATTATATATTCCTCTCGCACGAATACTCTCTGGGGCGCCAAATCGCACCCTGCGGGCATATCGTCAACACCAGTGGCCGCAATGGTCGATGGCACTGTATTGCTTTTGTTCTTCCGCCATCTGTGCCATAATTTCTCCTATGGACGAGGGCACTCCTCAAAATCGCAAGATCATCCATATCGATATGGATGCCTTTTACGCATCGGTCGAACAGCGCGACCATCCCGAAATGCGCGGCAAGCCCGTTGCCGTGGGGGGCAGTGGCGTACGAGGCGTTGTCGCCGCAGCCAGTTATGAAGCACGGACATTCGGCGTGCGATCCGCAATGCCCGGTGCACGGGCACGCCGCATGTGTCCTGACTTGATTTTCGCCCGCCCACGCTTCGATGTGTATCGCGAAGTATCGCGCCAGATTCGATCCATCTTCGCGCAATTCACCGATGTTATCCAGCCCTTGTCCCTCGACGAAGCCTATCTGGACGTCACGGAAAACAAGGCAGGTTTGGGCACGGCAACGCAGATTGCCGAGGAAATCCGCCGGTTGATTCGCGCCGAAACGGGGCTGACGGCGTCTGCGGGCGTCTCCTATAATAAGCTGATCGCAAAGCTCGCATCCGATCAGAACAAGCCCGATGGCATCTGTGTCATCCGGCCCGATCAGGGCGCAGCGTTCGTGGCCACGCTGCCTGTGCGCCGGTTCCACGGCATCGGCCCGGTAACCGCGGCCAAGATGCAAAAGCTGGGGATCGAAACCGGCGCGGATTTAAGAGCGCAACCGCTCCCTTTCCTGAAACAGCATTTCGGCAGCATGGCGGACTATTACCACGGTGCCTCACGCGGGATCGACCATCGCCCGGTGCGTGCGCGCGAAGTCGCAAAGTCGATCAGCGTCGAAGATACGTTCGGCACCGACCTGACGGACCGCGACGCGCTGATCGCCGAGCTCGATATTATAACGGAACGACTGTGGCCACGGATCGAGGCGTCCAATATGCGGGGGCGCACAGTGACGTTGAAAATCAAGTTCGCGGATTTCGCGATCATCACGCGATCGCGGTCGTTCCCCGCTGCCGTAGCCGATCCCTCCTCACTCGCCGCGACAGGGCGCGCCTTGCTCGAAGGCGAGTTACCTCTGCGCATGGGCGCGCGGCTATTGGGGCTTGGGGTGCATAATCTGGAACCTGTGGCCGGGGTTTTGGACACTGCCCCGGCCCAGTTGGTGCTCGCTATTTAGAACGGCAGCCAGTTTCGTTTTTCGCTGAACTTCATATAGCCTGCATTGACGCCAAGCCGATATCCCACGCCCAGCCGGATCGGGATCAACACCACCTGGCCCCAGCGCAGATAGCTGGCAGTAAATCCGCCCACCAGATAGGCGCCGCCTTCTCCCGCTGGGAAGCGATGATAGAGATCCTGCGTATCGTAGAGATTATAGACCAAGACGAACGTATTGGACGCATTGCCGCCCACGTCGAAACCGATCGACGGACCGGTCCAGTAGACGTCACGTGTTCCTTCGATCTTGTGCGTCAATGTCCCTGAGCCATAGCGCAAACCTACCACGAACGCGCCGGAAGCTTCGCGTCCGGCAATATAGGCATTGGGCTGGCCCTGATCTTTCAGAACTTTTTCGATGATCCCGGCAAGGCCCGCGGCACCCTTACCGAAAACGCCTTCGGCTGCCCCGATCAGATCGTCTTTCTGGTAGGATGCCGTTGGCAACGGTGCGGCCGGGGGAGAGTTCGGCGTAACGGGCGCACCCGTCGCAGTAGCGGGAGCGCCGTCTTCGGTCACGACGGCGGGCGGGGGGGGCGGGGTTGCCGAGCCTATCGCATCGGCTGGTGGGTCGTTGACCTCCAGCGGGGGACTATTGTCGTTTCGCCCGGAGGGAACGGGCGCCAAATCCGCGTCGATCTGTGTATTGGGATCGACGTTTCGAATCTGCGCTGTGGCCGCTGGGGCCAAAATCAAGGCAATTGCGCCTGCAAGCATCGTCAAACTGCGCATGTTACAATTCTCCCCAACCGCACCCGGTGCGCCCATTAGGCCTATGCTATCAGGGCCTGCACATGAAACGGCAATGAACGAACGGCAACATGAGTCGATTTCGCGCCGGAACGAATCCTTTTGTACTGGGACATTGTCGTTTTAACCGGCGACACACGATATGATGAAAAATGCTGGGACGCCGTTGCCATGCTCGATGACGCTCGCTATAGCCCGACGCTCGATAGCCCGGAAGCACCCAGCGCGCTTCTTTCGAGCCATGCGGAGACGTGGGTGAGTGGCTGAAACCAACGGTTTGCTAAACCGTCGTAGGGATAATTCCTTACCGAGGGTTCGAATCCCTCCGTCTCCGCCACCCTGCCTTGATTTTATTGATATTTTTTCAAATCAAGGCCTCTGTTCCCAAAACCGCTCCCCGATAGAACGCTTGCTTGAAGCCGGACGCCTTCGGACAAATCGGCTTCCATGGCAGGGACCATGCGCGCCAGCCGCTCGCCCTATCCCGAATGATTGGCAGTGCAGGTCGAGCAGTCCAATTCGGGCCGTGTTTCCGGTCCGCATGGGTGAATAAATGGCCTCACACCGTACGCGACAAATCGCGGCCAGAAATGGCAGATTTGTGCGCCCCTTGGCCGATGGTCACTTCTCAGTCAGATTGACTTGCCTTGCGCAACCGCAAATCAATTCAACGTCACCCGCCGTGACATTGGCTGAATCCTGCGATTCTAGCCGCGCAGCGCGATACAAACTGCGCGGATTACTGTGACTTGCTTGCAAGCCACCTCCCTCTCCGCTTGCTAAAGCAAGCAACCTATAATAATTATGGGTTATGGCAGAGCCGGTTCCCCTGAGGATGAACGACGCAACGGCGCTCAAAGTCCTTCGAGAGATTGCACAGGACAGTGCCCAAGTGATCTTCACGCATCACGCCCGGCAGCGAATGCGGCAACGCAAGGTTTCCCCAGTGCAGGTTTTGACCTGCCTGCAACGCGGGATCGCAAGCGAGCCGGTGGCGCTGGACGTGTACGGGAATTGGAAACTGACTGTGACGCACCGCGTCGCGGGTAAGGATTTGGACGTGGCGGTGGCGATTGACGTTCCCAAGCGGGCAATCGTCATCACCGTTTTCTAGGAGGCGAGCATGTATCATTATCGGGAGTGCGGCCTTCGCAACGTCTGGCTGGCGAACGGCTACGATGAGCACGACACGCCCTATGGGCCGGGTATCGCCATCCATGACATGGAGGGCCTGCATCGTGCCATTGCGCATGGGATCGTCAACAAGGGCGGAAAGCTGACCGGGACGGAATTGCGCTTCATTCGCCAAGAGATGGGCCTGAGCCAAGCGAAGTTGGCCACCATGCTTGGCAATGAGGCTCAGACGGTTGCTCTATGGGAAAAGCGGGGAGGCCAGCCGAAGATTGCTGATCGCTTCATTCGTGCGATCTACCGGGAATTGAATGAGGGCAACGCCCATATCCGCGACATGATCGAGCGGCTGGTGGATTCCGACTTTGAGGAAAGCGACGCCCGCATTACGCTTGAACAAGATAGCGGCGGCTGGAAGGTTGCTGCGTAGACGTATTGCGGGGGAAGTCGGGAATGGGCCAAATTGAACAGCGAACGCGCTTAGCCCGGCTTTTGATCGCCCCTCCTGCCATTGTTTACGAGGAACTCAAATCTTACAGCGCAGACGTTCAAGCATCGCCCTACACAGCTGCCAGCGAAGAGCTTGAAGCCAGCCTGGCCGCACGGAACGATCCTCTCATTGATTTAGCCATAGCCAGCTTTGGGGCGTCGCACAAAACCATTGGGGAGTTGTACCGTAAGGGTAAATCTCCCCCAGTTGACGGGGCAGATGGGCAATACAGGCAAGGCCTACGCTTGGCCGTCCTCGCAAACGAAACAATCGACAGCAAAGGGTTTTTGAGCCGGTTCCCCGAAAACACAATCGGGGAAGCGGAACTGGCCTTTGTAATGACCAGTAGCGATTGGATCGAAGCGGAAACCTTGATCCTGAATCCGACTATCGCTGATGATGTGCTGCTTGCCCTCTACCGAGGGGACAAATTCTGCGAAGGGATGGACGAGGATCGGCGGCGACAGCTCGTTTCTATGAGCGGTCGCAATGAACGTCTGCATACGCGAAATGACGATGAGCATGGCCCGGACATGGGCCATTACTACCTCCACAAGGCCATTTTCGCAATGCTGGGCACCGTTCCCACTTCGGATAAATGGTTATGGAGCCTCAGTTACCTTCTGAAGCAACTCGCTCCCGATCAAGTCAGCAACGAAGAAAGCATTGATGCGGTTCTTGAGCGGTGGATTCTCGACGAGAACGGGGAGGAAGAGAAGCCAAGCGACCGGGACAAGTACACTGACACCGGCCTATCTGAGCGGGCGGAATTTCGGTGCCTGATCGCGGCGCTTTACGGAAAGAGTTACGGCAAGAAAGAAGTCGTTATCCACGGAACGGCTGATGCAGACGATATTGCGCGGCGCTGCGCATACTATGGGAATGCGAAGCTTGATGCGAAGGCGATTACAGAGGGCCATGAAAAGGACGGAGAGGCATTCGTGTTCGCCGCGATGACCAATGACGATGTGTTGATGAACAAGCAGCAGCGGAAAATCTTCGAGGAAGAATGCTTGAACGGCAGTCACTTGCACCGCTATCAGCGGCGGTGCGAACAGCTTCACAAGCGTTGGAAATGGTTTGATCCGCGCCCGACAGCCGAATGGATGGTGGACGAGGATACCGAGACGCACGAAAGCAAAATTGAGCAGCAACTCAGGAACCTTTCCGACCGGATGAAAGTCGTCGAAAAGGCTGCGACGCTATTGCCGTGGCTTATTGGGGCGCTGGCTGTGGCAGTGATGTGGCGGGGCTAGTCAGTCTCCCGCACCAGTCGTGCAACTTCCAATAGGCATCGGGCCGCAGCCTTGGCGATGCGGCCTACAGTTGGCATCTTGCCCCAGCCTGCTAGGGCAATGTGAAGAAATGGGGGCAGTATGACCAATCTGGAAATTGCGCTGTCCGTCGCGGAGATCATTACCTTGGCGGGATTGGTGCGGATTTACCGCAAGCACATGATAGTGCGGCACCTGTTCATTCATTTTTCTGACTGGTGCGCCCGGAAAATAGACGAAATGACCGAGTCAGCATCGTGGGAGATAATCGACCACGCCAAGGCTTCCGCCGAAGAAAGAGGACGCCACATATCCGATGATGAAGCGCGCAGTTCGATTCCCTACGTCATCCTCGATGCGAAGGGCGAATGGCAGAACCAAGCCGACTATTTCCAAGCTATGTTAAAGCATAATGGCATGTCCCCACTCGGAGAGTTCGACCTTGATACGCTTGTGCTAAATCCGGGTTTGGCGGGGCTAAAGCACGTACCGATGCCACAGCCGAAGCGTCGCCTCTGATCGTCGGTTGCGCAGATACGCGCGCGCGGGATGCGTCAAACAATCCCTGTATTTTTTCAACTCCATGAGTCCCCGCGTTTCAAGCGACCCAATTTGAGGTTTTCCTGCGCCCGCGCGCGGCCCTCTGGCGAGCGAGGCCCGGTGGATGCGCCGCCGTGGAATTTGCATCGTCCATTGGCGCAAAGCGTGGCCGACCGGCAGCGCGTCCCGTCCTTTTTCCGCGCCCCGCAAGTCAGCCCGCGAAGGTAGCGGGGGCAGCTTCGGACATATCGGCCAGCCGCTTGCGCTGCCTCGGCCTCGGCCCACCATTCCCGGAACAGTTGCCGCTTGTCATCGTCGGGCAAGGTGGCCGCGTGTTCGGCCCATTGGCGCTCTACCTCAGCAGCCCGATGGAACAGCGCCAGCATATCGGCCACGCCCTTGTAGTGCCTGCCCATATATCCTTCCTCTCGCGCGCACGCGCGTTGGGGTGTAGAAATTACCGTCCCCCGGTATCGCCCGTCCCTTCGCAACAGTCGTAAGGCTCCCCTTCGCCACAGGTACAGGGACGCCGGGCGTCATTGGCCGTCGCTGCCATGAATACCGGATCGCGTGCTATGGCAGCAACGATCAGCCTGAGAGATGGCGTGGACTTCGCTCCCTGTTCAGCGTCGCGGACGACTGAATAGGACAGCGCGAACCGTTCCGAAAATTCGCGTTGGCTCAACTTGAGCCGTCGGAAGCGGAGCCGGAAAAGGTGGCGCGCAAAGCCGGTCTTTCCAAAGTCGGGATCATAAACCTTCGCCGTCATGTCAGTACCTCGATTTAGCCGCACCTGTTTTTCTGCCTTCGCCCCGCCGCACCACCACCACCCCTATAAAGGGGGGTGGGGTAGTGGGGCAGTCTGGTATGTTCCGCCGCCCCACCTTGCCGCGCCCCACCTGTTTTGGGTGCGGCAACTCATAGCTTCACCGGCTCACCGACGACGACGAATGGACGCATTTCCCTTTTGCTATCGGGCATCTGCTCAATTCTGAGTTTGTCGTTTTCAATCCAGGCTTTCATGAGCGCGCAAATGCGTGCCTTGTCCGCCTTGTCACTGGCATTGAGGCCAAGCACGTCCGCGACGACATGGCCCACCCAATCTTTAGCTTGAGGGCTTTGCCGCCATGCGCCCACAGCCACCCGCGCTTGTACTTCCGCGATATGGCGAGATGTCACATTCTCGAATGGATCAGGTAACGACCAAGGCTCGACCACGGCCATATTGTCACCGGGCAAAATGTTTCCACCGCCACCATTGCCCAGATCGACGGAGGCGAGGCGATACCAATCTGCTTTCTCGGCTGGTGCTCGGTTATGCTTGTCGTCCTGCACCATGATATAGCGGCGGCGTTCATTGTCGGGAATGCCCAGCCGCTCAGCCTGCTTTTCGTCCATCCGATTGATGACGAGTGCTGTACGTGCCGCGTTTATCAGCGCCACGGCACCGCGTGCTGACATGGCAGTGACCTCACTGGAACCGGCCTTGCTGGTGTGATGCACCAGAATGATGACGCAATTGGCTGCTTTGGCGACACGCCCCCACGCCTTCGCAATCTTGTCGATTTTGCTGTTAGCGTTTTCTTCAACCTCATGGGACGAAACGAACGGATCGACGATCAGCACGTCAATTCCACGCCTTACCAGTTCCGCCGACAGTGCCTCGTAAACTGGAACCAAGAGCTTGAATTGCCCGTTCGTCTCGGTGGCCGTGCAAAGCGCCATGCCTTCCATCCCACTATCCACAAACAACTTATCGTTAAGAACCGATGCGGCAATGTCATGGTGGATAGCCGCTGCCTGAATCGAGCGCGAAAGTTCGTCCAGATCATCCTCAAGGTTCCATAGCCAAACACGCTTAGGGCCATCCCACACGGTTTTTCCCAATAATGGATCGCCGCTCGCCATTGCTAAAGCCGTTCCGGCAATCAGCGTTGATTTGCCAACACCACCGGGAGCAATAAGGCAGGCGACGGTACCGCGTAGGAACCATCGGCCATAGACCCATGGGCGCACGGGAATGCTTGTAGGATCGCGCCACCTGTATGGTGTCGCCCGGATCGTAACGCCATCCAGCACCATGGCAGGGGCATTTTCCAGCCTGTCAGACAGCGACAGAGTGTTCATGACCTATTCCCCTGTAACTCGGCATTGAAGTCCTTGAAGCCCTCCAGTGGCCGGATAATCCGCACCACAAGCCCGCGTGACATGAAGCCTTCAGCGGCTTTGTTCGCAGCAATTGTTCCTGCATCGTCATTATCCGCAGCGATAACAACAGAACGGACGCCAGAAGGAAATTGCATGGCAGGCAGCATGCTCGCACCAGCGGCAACCCAGACAGGCCCACCCAATTCTTGAGTAAGGGTGCATCCGTCCTCAAGCCCTTCGCAGACTGTGACGATACCACTCTCGCCAATCTGGCCAAGTCGAACAGCCCCACCTGACACCTTTCCCAGCGATAGTTTTGGTTTCGGCACATCAGCTTTGCCCTTGCCATCGGAACGCAGATAGGTGCGCTGGATACCGACGATATGCGCATGAAGATCCTGCACGGCGGCAATGAGGCAAGGGATAGTCTCAGATTTGCCGTAGGAGAGTCGCTGGAATCGAATTGACGATGGCAGGTGGTTTACGCCCCTCGACGTCAGATAGCGTTCTACGGGACTCCCTGCGGCATTTTTGGCACCATTCCAGATGGCGACTGCCTCGCTTGTGCGGTTCACGCGCGCGGTATCTGCGACACGCACGGTGACAATGGGCAGATTGCTTTCGCCCAGAATCTCGGCGGCGTCAATCAGTCCAACACCATGCAGGCGCTGCACATAGTCCAACACGTCACCCGACGCGCCACAGCCGAAGCAATGGAAGCGTTCGCCATCCGCAAAGATCGTGAAACTGGGGGAACGATCAGGATGGAACGGGCAACATGCCTTAAACTCATTCCCGGCACGCTGTAACTTCACCGATGCCCCCACAATGGTAGGCAATGGATTGGCTTGGCGAATTGCATGAAGGTCGATCATAGCGCCGCCTCCCAAACGATGCTTAGATTGCCCCATTCATTTGGGCGACGTTTGCCGCTGTCCCGGATCAAATTCATGCGCGCCAGTTCCGATGTGCGCGGCTGTATTTGATTGACCCGGCACATCATAGCTTTCGCCAATTCCCATGAGTTGAGACCATCGGCTGCATTTTCGATACAGTCCAGCGCAGCACGTTGCTTGTGTCGCAACGTGGGCGCGATAACGGCTGCCATAGCCATGCTGGTTTCCACGCCACGATGTCCGGGCGCAAAAGGATAATTGTCCTCAGCCATGTGCGCCTCCGGTGAAAGCGAGCGCGGCAATGACTGCTGCCAACTCCGGGCGGATGGCATGAGCCAGCATCACGAATTGAGTTTGATAGTGATACAGGTTAGAAGGCTTCAACGCGGTGCCGGCCAAGCTTGCGTCAAAGCCCTTTCCAGTAATGGAAGGGGTTTTGTTTTTCATGGCTCATGCCTCCCCAGCGATCAGAGCGTGCAGCGCTGCGGCGGGAATGATCGTCCGTCCACCGACGCGAACGGCGCGAAGGCGACCAGCCGAAATATGATTGTAAAGCGTCGTCCGGCCAAGGCTGGAGGCCCGGCAGGCCTCCTTGATGCTGTAGGCGATCTTGGGAGGCTCGTGTTGGATGGCCGCCATGGGGCATTTCCTTTCGCAGTCTGGCCGTGGCGGGATGCCCGGCGATATGCGAAAGGATGCTGGCGAACGCCCTCGGTTGTCGGCCTGTAAGGGGGCAGTATCCGGCCAGAAACTTCAGGTGGCGAAGTTATTGGCCTCGCCTTTGCGGTGCTGAAATTCCTCAAAAAGCCACCGAGCGCGGGTTTTGAGCAAACTATCTGAAGGGTATCCGCCCTTCGCCGCAAACCATTCTTCTAGCCTATTCTTTACGTCGGCCTGCGAGACAGGTTGCCAACTGCCTTCGTCTGCCCATTGAAATACGATGGCCGCAACGGCTCGCTCCCAATCATACAAAGGGGGGCGGCCACCCTCATTGCGCTTTACGGCTTGCGGCTGGGGATCGGCGGCAGGAGCGGGGGCAACTCTCAAGGCGGGAGGGGGCGGAAGCGATCCAGCCTCAGCGATGCGTAACTCAACCTGATACAACGTGGTGCGCTCTACATCATACGCAGGATCAAGCGACCAAGTGCACGTTGCCTCTCCCGTGGCCCATAAACTCGACTTGTGATCTAGCGGCGGCCTTCCCCATGCACTCGCGGGCAAATCGTGGTCGTCATATCGTTCTGTGACTGGGTTGGCGTAATCAATGCCGCCTTTTTCTTCATCCAACGGATAATAGAAGATCATGGCGAGCTTGGCCCGTGCGATTAGCAAGCCGTCATGCAGGCGACGTTCGATGGCTTGGGGGCCGCCCTCAATCTGCACATTCTGTATCGGGGTCCACTCGTCCAACATGCAGCCGCCTCCCTAGCGATTCCCGAAAGGTGACGGGGAAGCACGTGGGAAGCGTGCTTGTCGGATGGCCGTCCTATCCCCGCCTTCAATCTATGACGTCATGTCGCGGCTTACCAGCCGCACGCAGAAACCATCCTCATATTTGCCGGGATCGGTGATCGGATAGTCCGCGCCACGGTTGGGCATGGCATCACTTTCGCAATCTTTGTTGCCAAGGCCAAGGGGCCTAGCATACTTATGTCGCGCGAGATTGGGGGCACCATTTTGAAAAAGTTCGAGAGACTCGTCGCTGTCTTGGCAATTGGGGTTATCGCACTTCTTGCGCTGCCATTCGCAATCTCGCGCCTAGTCCCGGACCTTTTCTCTTCGAAAGACGTGCCTGCGGAAGGGCAATCAAGCGACGTCGATTTTCCAGTTGTGGTTCGCATCAAAGGGGGGATGCTTGAAGTTGCGTCAGTCACCAGCATTCGGTCATTTCCTAAATCGTCTGACCCGACTGTTCTAGGACAAGCTATCCCCTATTGTCGCGAAAAGGCAAGCTGGGATGCTCCTTACAAAATCACCTATCGTTTGAGGCTGGGGGAGCGTTGGCCCCTTCGCTACTATGACGGAACTTTGATTGCGCGCGTTCCTGATCTCGATCCATCTTTGCCAGTAGCTTTCAATTCTGCGAAGCTGCGGAAAGGCGCTGAAGAAAGCTGTTGGTTCATGCCGGATCGGGGCACGCGTGACCGGGCATTAAAGTCGATTAGTCCTGAATTGGAAAAGCTGGCTAAGAGCCAGAAAATGAAAGACTTTGCTCGCGAAAGCGCACGCAAGACTGTCACAGAGTTTTTGCGCACTTGGGCGTTCAGTCAAACTGACTATGGCGACCTTCCTCCCGATACAAGGATCAAAGTGATATTTCCGGGAGAATGATATGCCGAGTTGGCCCGCTCTCATCGCGCCTATTTGCTCGGTGCAACGTTATCCGGCTTCCACCTTCCTGATCGGCGTCACGTTGGCACCAGCCGCCGGGATCGTGGCGCAATAATTAGCCCAATCGTCCATGAGCCGCCGCCGTTTGTCGAATAGGTCGCCGCGCCGATAAGCCCTCTCAACCTTGTTATCGATAGTGTGCGCTAAGGCCATTTCCGCAACCTCATGGGCATAGCCGGTGCATTCGGCGCACCAATCGCGGAAACCCGAACGGAAGCCATGCACGGTCACGTCAACTTTCATCCGGCGCAGCAGCATCGACATTGCCATGCCCGACATGCTCCCGCCCTTGATTGCCGGAAATAGCCATTCCTTGCCCAGTCCTTGCATGGACTGCAATATCTCCACGGCGCGCGGCGACAGGGGCACGCGATGTTCTTTGCCCGCCTTCATGCGGATGGCCGGGATGCTCCAGATCGCCTTGTCCAGATCAACCTCATCCCACTTCGCGCCGATTACTTCCCCGGTGCGAGCAGCGGTCAGGACGGTAAATTCCAGCGCCAGCGCCGCGACGGCCTCCCGCTTATGCAGTTCTCCCACAAATGCTGGGATCGCATCATAGACCATAGCCTTGTGATGGCCGCGTGTGAGGCGGGAACGGACAGGCAGGATTTGGGCGATATGGCCGCGCCACCGGGCCGGGTTTTCGCCCTCCCGGTATCCACGCGCCTTGGCGGCATCGAGGATCGTTTCCATCCGGCCTCGCACACGGCTGGCAGTCTCGGCCTTGGCTTTCCAGATCGGCTCAAGGATTTGCAGGACGTGGGCAGTGCCGACCTCGGCAACGGGCAATTCCCCGATCACTGGATAGACATAGGTGGCCAGCGTGTTCTTCCATTGCTGCCGGTGCTTGTCATTGCGCCAGCTTCCCTCATTCGCACCGATGTAGGTTTCCGCCACGGCCTTGAACGTGATTCCGGCGACCTGAGCCGCCTGAGCCGCAGCCAGTGTCTCAGCGGCTTCCCGCTGGCGTTCCTCAAGGGGATCAATCCCGGCTTTCACCTTGAGGCGCAGCGCGTCGCGGGCGTCGCGTGCATCGGCTAGGGAAATGCCATCCGGTCCAGCCGCGCCAAGGCCAATGTCCCGCGACTTGCCGCTGAGCATGAAGCGATAGACCCATGACCGGGCACCACTTTCCTTCACCAGCAAATGCAGCCCGCCACCATCGGCATGGCGACCGGGCTTTGCATTCTTCACCGCCAAGGGGGTGAGCGCGTTGCTGAGCTTCTTAGGCATTATGGCTCCCTGTCCGGGAACCGAACCTGCCTAAGTGGAGCCACCATGGCACCAAGAGCAGAGCGTTCCCATAACCGCTCCCCTATAATAGCGCGGTTTTATGGGAACGCAACGGGACGCATTCGGACGGAAAAGGGCCGGAACTTCACTAAACCCGCCTATTTTAGCTGTTATTGTGGCGGCATACGGATGCGGCTGGACGCTAGTTAGGCGGACTCCGTCTCCGCCATTTCGCTCCCTGAGTGCGCACTGAGCTTGCGCCGGCTTTTCCCCGCAATGTGTGGCGGAGACGCAACTTCGATTGAATGATACCCATCTGACCTCCGACAACCTCAAGGCATCAGCCGATTCACGTCCGAATGGGAACTGGAAAAGACCATCACCTTGCCCGCGCGCCAGATAACCAACATTGTTTTTGCTGGCTGAACGCTCGATTAAATGTTCGTGTCTTCCGCTGCCACGGGCTTATCAAAGTCCGAATATGACGGGGCGCTCTGCGAAATGGATTCCGGCGCTAAAGGTCTGCCGCCCCATTGTTTTGGGCGTTAAACCATCTGGCCCGCGGCGCACTTCATTATCATCGACCACCTAAAGAACGGAGCGATGACAGGAAGATCGATTGCTGAAAGGCCATATCGGCCAAAGCCCTGCCGTTGATCCGGATGTTTTGCGCAATTGGCGTGGTGATGACGTAACGCGGCTCACCCGGCGTCAAGGGATAAAGGCCAAGCATCGCCCAGATGTACCACGCTGACATTGTGCCGGCGTCGTCATCCATCCCGTCGGCAAAACCCTGCGGCGATAGCGCAAAGCTATGCCCCACCCATGGCTGAGGTCGGACGCCCGAATTGACATAGCGATGGGGTACGGATTGGGTGATGTAGCGGCGCACGATCCGTTCTGTCTCGGCCTTATCGCCGGCCCACGCAAAGAGATAGGGCACATGAATGTCCGGCTGGTTCGTCATGTTAAACAGATTATCAGCGAAAAAGCGCTCCAGCTCGGGCTGGAATTTCGGTCCCAATGTCTGTGCCAGCCACGGCAGGTCGAATACGGGAGCCCAACGATATTGCGCCAAAGTCCCTTGATAAAGCCCTCGCGCCTTAACGATGTCGGCGTCATCGCCAAGGTCGCGGAAGGTTGCGCGCCACATCGAACGATAGCTGAGCGCCTTCGTCCGGAAATCCTGCGCGATGGCAGTTTCACCCAGGTCCGATGCGAGTTCAGCAATGGCCCAGTCGTCATAGGCTGCCTCTATCTGTTCGTCAGGCGTCTTGCGGGCAAGCGTTGCGCTTTCGGTCACCATCCCCGCCAGCGCGGCCTTCGCGTCGAAATCGACGATGCCCTTGCGCCGGAAGTCCAGCAGGGCAATCCCCGCATGTTCGGTACGAACGGTCAGAAACGGCTCAGTCTGCGTGGCCCAGCGTTTCTTGCCGCTTTGATAAAGCCGAACGAGGGAGCGTGCGATCTGTCCGGCGCGCTCCGGATCGATCAGCGCAAGGAGCGGCATCTGCGTGCGATAATTGTCCCACAATGCCCAGCTCGTATAATGCTGATCGCCGCGAGAAAGCTGTTTGACGACGCCGTCGCTGCCGCGAAAACGACCGTCGGGATCGGCGATGGCGACCGGCGACTGCATTACGCGGAACAGCGATGTATAGAACAGCGCCTGCTGCTTCGGCGGGCCGCCAATGGTGACGCGCGACAATTGCCTGTTCCAATCGGCCACCGTCTGGGCGGCGATAGCCTGGAAGGGACGATTGCCTAATTCGCTGTCACGCACGGCTGCTGCGGCAGATGGATCGACCGACGAAAGACCCGTACGCAACTCGACTATGTCGCCGCCGCGCACGTTGAGCATCACGCGCGCATCCGTTGCTGCGTCGCCCTGCCAGACGGCTGCCACGGCTTTGCCATTATGTGTCAGGCGGGTCGCGGAATGGAGGTGATAGGTGCCGACGTCGCATACCGTGCCTGCCGAAAAACTCGCGCGGAGATCGCCGTCCGTTTGCGCCTGCCAGCGGGCCGCGATGCGTTTGGAATAGCCGCGATCGAAAGCTACGACCACGGTGACCTGCCCGGACTTCGGCAAAGTGAAACGCAAGCTGCCTGCACCGCGCGTGGCGGTCATGTCGGCTACGATGCCGGGGCCATAGCGGACGCTGTAGTAGCCCGCATGAGCGTGCTCGCGCCGTTTGTCGATGGGCGCCGAAGGCGCAGGATCGCCGTAGGCCAGCATCACCTTCACATCGCCGCCCGCCCCGCCACAGCCGACACCGACGCCGCGCGTGTGCGAAAATCCGGTCAGTTGCGTGGCGGCATAGTCATAGCCCGCATGATTGGCTGGCGTGGTATCGGGGCCAAGCTGCACCATGCCATAAGGCGCCACCGCCGCCGGGCTGAGCTGTCCGAAATCCGCGAGCGTCCCCACGAAAGGATCGACCATCCGCGCTGGTTCGCGCGCCGGGGCGGCTTGTGCAACGTTGCCGAATACCAACGCGGCCAGCAGGGCAATCACCATCCGGTTCATGGATCGAGCGGATCGGTTGCTTCGACGTGGAAAGCGATTGGGTCAGGTGTAAATGACAGCGTGAACTGATCCGGTCCCGGTGCCAAACGACCGGGCTGAACACCCATTTCCACAAGATTGCGCTGGGCCAGCACATCGCTGCCGATATACTGGATAGTGCGATGATCCGACACGACCAAAGCGGGTCGGTCGGTCGGAAACTTTGTCGCCAGCAAAAGGCGTGCGCAATTGCGCAGGTTGGTGGTGGTGTGCCGCGCATGCGGTTCGATAAGGATGCGGTCGGCGGGCACGCCATATTGCGTAATGAGCAGTCGCTTCATCTCCACCGCTTCGTTGAATGGCGTGCGGTTGGGATGCACATTCCCGCCCGACACGACGATGAAAGGCGCAACGCCCCGTGCGAACATGTCCGCTGCGATCGACAAGCGGATATGTCCCATCACGCCGGTGTGCGATTGCGTGTCCTCCGGCCCATGCCCAAATACCAGCAGCGCGGTATAGGGCTTGGCACGCCAGTTCATCCTGCCAACCGCGCGAACGGCTTGGGCATTTTCTCCGTCCAGCAAAGGCCGGAAATTTCCAGCGTCGATACGCTCGTTCATTTGCAGCAAACCTGCCGCATATCGCAGCGACGGGTCGAAAAACAGGTCGTCGGTTTTTACCTGTGCTGCAGTGGCGACGCCATGTGCGCTTAAGATGTCAGCCATCTGCGGCAGGGCCGTGTTGAATATGATCGAGTCTATGACGGGATAGCGCGGTGCGACCCCCTTGGCATAGACAGCGATAACCCGATTCGTTGCGGCCGCCGTTTCTGCCCAGGCCGTCGCCACAAGGTCGGCGTCGGACAAAGCCGAATATCGCGCGAAGCGACCGGAAGGCCGCATCTGCCGCGCCACCAGCGTTTGCGCCAGCTTTGGATCGCCCATCAACAGTCGCAACCGCGTCTGGACCAAAGCAATGTCCGCGTCGGTCCAGACCCATGCATCGGCCAGACATTGCGGCAACGGCGTGCATGTGCCTTGGGGTATCCGTGCCGCGCGCTGGACCGTCAGCGTTTGAAGGACGCTATCGTTGCGCAATGCCTTTTCCCAGCCATCCGCTGTCCGCATCATGGCGAACAGCGGAAAGACACGGGTCGGCAACGTATCGGCAAAAGGCGATGCGTAGCCCGCAGGTTCCTGCGCCGCCGCCGTTCCCGACGCCAGCGACAGGGCTAGGGCCACGCAGGTTCCCAAGGCAGAGGTACGCATCAGACGCAAATTACCAGCTCCGGCTAAGGATGAAGCCCGAACACCGGGCGACCATAGATCGCATCGCTCGCGCCCTGACCGGCAAGCTGATCGGTGCGCGGATTACCTTCGGTCAATCCCTTCGCGTTGGTCAGGTTGTCGCCGGCGACCTGAAAGCGCCAGTTGCCATAAGTGACCGAAGCACTTGCCCCGACTGTTTGATAGGCGGGCAGCGCCGTCAGATTGAAGAGGTCGACATAACGACGTCCGACCCATTCATAACGACCCGCGATCTCAACTTCGCTCCCGCCGACCGGGAAACGCACGGAAGGGCGCACATTGCCGAAGAATTTTGGTTCACGGATGATCTGGTTGCCGTTCACGGCGCTGGGGTCGGCTCCCGATGAGTTCTGGAGGTTGCGATATTGCGCATCGGAATAGGTGACCGACCCCGCCAGTTCGAACCAGCGAACCGGCGCAATCTTACCGTCGATTTCCACGCCCTTAACAACAGCTTCGCCGATGAAAGGCACGGATTGATCGTTGCGGCCCGTTACCGGATTGAAGGCGATGAACGAAGCGTTGAACGGGTTAAACTTCGTATAAAATCCCGTTACATAGACATAGGCCGGACCGTAGCTTGCCTTGACGCCCATTTCATATTGGCGAGCCTTGGTCTTGATGATGGTAGGCGCAGGCGTGGACACCACGCCCATCTGCGGTGGCACTTCCAGATTGGAGATGCGTCCGTAAGCACCCAGATTGCCATTAAAGTCGTAATTGGCACCAAGCGTCCAGTTGGTCGCAGAAGGCTTTAGAGTGCGCGAAACGATGGCACCCGTGAAGGCGCGGGTATTATTGTCGGCTAATGTGGTGGCGTCGCCCAGATTGGCGGTCCCCGAAAGCAGCGAGTAGCCTTCACAATCATACCATTCCTTGCGGATGCCGCCATCGATCTTCAACCCGTCGGTCACGTCCCAGGTGTCATTGGCGTAGATGGCGATCATCTTTGCGTCGGCTTTGCCCTGATTGAGCGTGGTCGTGTAGCGAAGCACGCCATTTTGCGTGACCGATCCAAGAACAGCACCCGTGCCCGAATAGGCAACGAGATCCAGCGTGCGCGGCCGGTTGCGTACTTCGATCAGCATGTCCTGATAGACCTGAAACAGCGTATTGCCGTAAAATGATCCATATGTGCCGACGCGTAGGTCATGCGTGCCGAAGCCCGTCTCAAACTTGCGGGTAACACTCAGATCGGCTTGTCCTGAATAGAATTTCGATTCTGAAACACGGTACTGGCCGGACATGACCAGCCCGGATGCGGAATAGGGATCGTAAGCCGTCGCGCCGTTCGTGCCGGCGATGGCGTAGCCCAAGCGCGCCACGCTTGTTCCGAACGCTGTCTGAGCTGCGGCCAAATTGCTGGCGATGAAGGCATTGCCGTCGACCGGATTGGTCGTCGAATAGAAAGCGTCGAAGCTGCTCTTGCCCTTCGTGAAACCGCCCTTGGCCGACACGAGCCAGCCATCGAAATCGCCTTCATACTGGAGGCCCGCATTGAAGAAGCGCATGTGGCGACCATCGGCCAGATCGCGGGTCAATCCCTGCGTCACGCCTGCGCCATCGCGATATTTGATGTTGACGTTGCGAAGCGACGGCGAGTTCATGGTGCCGGTGTGATAGTCGATATACTTATCGAGCGAGACCGACGGGTTGCGCGGATCGGCGATGGGGATTGGCAGATAGAACAGGTTGTGATCGTTGGTGTACTGCATCGTCACCTTGACGAAACCGTTGTCCAGATCGTGCTTCAGGTTCGCGCGGATCTGACCGCCTTTGTCGTTGGGGAACCCTGCGTCGCGATACCCGTCATGCTGACGCAGGAAGCCGCCGACTGCGTAATAGGTGTTCTCGCCAAGCGGCCCGGACTGCATCGCGTCCAGCCTGTACAGCCCGGTGTCGCCCAGCGTGATTTGTGCTTTGCCACGTGATTCCGGTCCGCCGGTCACAGTAATGTTGTTGGCGATGGCAGCGGCGCTGCTCGCA
Organism: Sphingobium sp. BS19; assembly: GCF_027925545.1. Lineage (NCBI taxonomy): Bacteria > Pseudomonadati > Pseudomonadota > Alphaproteobacteria > Sphingomonadales > Sphingobiaceae > Sphingobium > Sphingobium sp. BS19. The sequence continues at coordinate 32,500 of NZ_BSEF01000018.1, read as the reverse complement.
TAAATGGGTGCGGGGCCACCGCGGACGATTTCAACCCGCTCCGTCATCAGGTCGTAGCGGTTCATGCCATCGCCGGAGTTGAAGAACACGCCGTCAATTTCGTGATACAGCGGCAGGCCGTCCTGCTGGAAAATCAAGTAACCGCGATCGGTGGGAATGCCGCGTACGCGGGTGATGTTCTGCACTTCGCCGCCGGTCGCTTCCACCTGAATACCCGGAACGGTGCCGAGCAGGTCTGCGAAGTTCTTGGGCGCGATCCGCTGGACTTCGTCAACGCTGAGTGAATTGACTGCATAGGATACGTCGAAGCGGCGCTGGGCGCGCGCGCTGCCGGTTACCACGATGTCCAATTGCGGTTCTGCGTCCGCATCCGGCGCGGCCGCTGGCGCGGTTTCCTGAGCGGCAGCCATGCCGGGCATCGATAACGCCAGCGCGCTTAGCGACGTAAGCAGAATGGCAGTATGAGATTTCTTGAATGTGCGTTGCATTGTGCGATTCCCCCGTTGGATGAGGGGCGGATAGGGGCGCTTAGCGACAGACCCGTGACAGTTCGATCATGCGATTGCAGAAAATTCAGGTATTTTCTTGAACGTCGATTGGCTTGGCGACGGACTATCAGCGATCGGGAATAATGCTTGCAACCATTGCGCTGGCTTGCCGATCGATGGACCAGAGACGACCGGCCTGCACCGGATCCCAATCGATTGCCTGCCCCGGTGTAGCTATGCCGATCGTACGGCGCAGTTCTAGCTCCGACCCTGCAGCGGGAAGCGCCAGTTCGTACATTTCCGGGCGGTCATGGCCCGTCGCGTATAGGCGACCGTCGTTGCTCCAGCTTAGCCCCGAGCAACTGAAAGGCGCGAAGCGGGCCAGAACATCGGCGGGGAATGCCCATGCCGCTTCCTGCTGGAATGCGTCATTGAGCCGCGCCAACACTGTATAACGATAATCCCGGCCGGGTTCGCCACCCTTGCCTGCATAATTGGCGTAAACCGCCCACCATTTCCCGTCATGCCGGTCCAGCGCCGTCAATGAACCGGGACCGAAGCCCAGACTGACCGTGCGCCTGTGCTGCATTGTGCGCGTATCGAAAATCTCGACCGCACTGGTTTGCGGTACCTTGGGATAGTTGGATGCAGCGCAGACGAGATCGTCGCCCGCAACGGTGCAACTGTTCATGTGCGGGAACAGGCGTCGTTCGCCTTGCCACTGGGCGATCCGCTTGCCCGTGGCGATGACATATTTGCCGATCCGGTCGTTGTCGATGGCGTAGGCATGGATGCCGTCCGACGCGACCCCCTGATGCGCTTCGACAGCGGATAGGCGGAGCGTGATCGGGGCTGGCGCGGGGGCACTCTCCTGCGCGTGCACCGGAGCCAGAGTGAGGAGCAAGCTAGCGATGGTCGGTAACAGGCGGGGCATCATGACCTCAAAATGCAACAGGGACGGCACTGATAAGACGGGAGTGCTACCTTTACATGGCAACGCGCAAGCTCACTCTTCCGTTTTGGTTGGCCGAAGGAAAACCCGGCTCAGACCGGAAGGCAGAGCGACCGCGCGATAGCGATTGGTCTGTGCCCACTCTACCAGCGGCGCGTCCAGCCCGTGCGGATAGGCTAAGCTGGCCTGCGCTTCGCCACCCACGAGAATGGCGGCGGGCGGCGCGGCATTCAAATCCGCCACCAGCGTAGCCGATGTCGTCGCGTGAAAGGCGCGCGCCTGATCGGCCGTCAGGACATGGCGTGTCCGCATGAGGAAAGGCCCGGTAACGAAGCGACGATCTATTGGAAGACTGGCGTCTACCGCCCGCTCTGGCGACAGCGTGGCGATGGTGCCGGATATGCGGGCAGCAGCGGCTATGTCACTAAGCGCGTGGGCATCGTCGGTGATTGCGAGGACTGGACTGATCTGCCCCCAGATATTGGGGCCGGTCGTGATAACGGACTGCGCAACACCGGCAATAACGCCGACAGCAATCAGCGCGCGACCGAGGAAATGCGCGCGCCAGAAGGAGGCGTCTGTCAGCAAAGCAAAGCGAACGAACAGTGCAGGCAAGAGTGGTCCAAGATATTGGACATAGATAGGGCGCGGGAGCCATGCGGCGAAAAGCCCTGCGACAATCATCATGTCGAGCAGTCGTTCGGTGGCCGTGCGTCGCCGTGTCGCGACCAGCAGCACAGCGACTAGCGCGATGAGCCCGCAGCCTTGCGCCAGATAGCGCAGGAGCCGAGCGAGGCTCAGCGGCCAGTCGAACATGAACGCCTGCCCGTTCAAAGTCCGCCATTCGATGGGCGCCTTCAGGCTGTAATCCATGACCCCGAACCACGCAGCATCGGGTGCCAGAAGCGCCAGCCATAGGGTCGGCAATCCACCCAGCGCGCCCCCCACCGCGAGGGCGCAGACCGCTCTCGCACCAAGGCTCCGCCAATGCAGCATCGCGAACAGGCCGACAGCGGCGGCAGGCAGCCCGTAGCTGATCTTCGCTGACGCTGCCGCGCCCAGCAGCACGCCCGCCAGCACCGCCGTCCAGTGCCTTCGGCTGTTGCCCACGACGTCAAGGAAGGCCGCAAGGCCTGCCGTGGTCAATAGAAGGGGAAGCGCGTCGTTGCGTGCGACGCTGCCGGCGAACAATAGCGCATGGCTGGAAAACAGGGCAATTGCGGCGATCACCGCACCCCGGTCCGATGCCCCCGCGCGCTTTGCCGCCAGCCACACGCAAGCCGTTGCGCCTGTCGCCAGCAGCGCGTTGGTCACCCGCAGCGTGAGGAAGAGCCATCCTTCCGCAAGCCATGCCAACGGCGCGAACAGCAGAGGCTGCAAAGGCGTCTGGAGATAGGCGAAGTCGCGATAGGGCAGGCCATGGCGCATCATCGCCACGGCACCGACATATTGACCTTCGTCATGGTCGACCGGGCCGAACAGGGCAAAAACCAGCATGAGGACGGTGCACAGCAGCACCAGCCCTAACCGCCCTCCGTAACCGGCGAATTTACCAGCCAAACCGCGCGCTCGCCATCACGGTGCGTACCTGATCGGACGCACGGAGCGGGCCGGACAGATCGTCACGCGCAAAGCTTGTGCTCGCCAGACGATCCGGGTCGGTCATATGGAAAGACAGGGTAACGGGTCGACCGCCTATTCCTGCAAGAGCATAATCAATGCCTCCCGCGATCCGCAGCGCCCGGCGCTCGCCAGAAACGAGCGCCGGGGCGCTGTTGCGCGCGAACGATACTGCCGCGCTCCACGGGCCGCTGTGCCATTTGGAGCCGACAGACAGGCTTCGTTCGCGTACCATATCGCCGCCCGATATGTGAACGCGCGCGTCGCCATAACGCACCGACCATGAAAGGCGCGGCGTCAATCTATGTTGCGCTTCCAGCACTGCCCCTTCGATCCGCGCAGACCCGCTGCTGATCGGCAAAACCCCCCGGCCCGCAAAGCTCAACTGATCGTCCAGCCGTCCGCTCATCAGGGCAAGCGACACATCTATGGCGGACGTGGCGGACCAGTCTCCGCGTACCTGCGTCCGGCTCTGCGTCTCCGGCTTCAGCGTCCGGCGGAGTGACAAATAGGCATCGTGCGTCAGACCCATCGGTCCGTTCGTTCCGGTGTCGCCATAAGCCCGCAGCTTTTCGGCGTAGCCGACCGAAAGACGCAGATCGCGGCCTGCCTGTATGGCAAGAGTTGCGCGCGGCAGGAACCAGTCCCGGGTCCGCAAGCGGTCGCTTTCCGGGCCAACGGTGACATTGGCGCTGCGATTGCTGACCTTGATACCGTGCCAGCCGAAGGTCACGATCGCCTGTTCGCCGACGGGCAAGCGATCCTCGATCATGTAACGCGTCATCCGACTGCGCGAGAGCGCGTGGGGGGCGAGCGAGGCTGCGCGGCTATCCTCAAAGAAGCGCTGCGTAGTCCGCTGTACCCCGATCAGGATGTCCTGATCGCGGTCATCGGCGTTCACCGTATCGATCGTATCCATGCGCGCGCGAAAGGCGGGGGAGGCGCTGAGCGGGCGCGATCGCGGGGACAGACCGGGATGGCGTTGCAGCGAGAAGCGAATGCCGTCTTCCAGTGGAAGGGATTGCGCCTGCGCGGACTGCGTGGCCCATGCTAGCAGCGCAAACAACGCGTAGCCCCGTTTCACAGCGTTTCTCCCGCCTCGGTTCGTTGGGCAAGATGGGTGCGGCTGGGCGGTGCGTAGTCGATGACATAGCCGAAATGATCGGAAAGGGGCGCGCCCGTTGGTTCCGAGCCGAAGGGAACGCGTGCCGCCACGACCTGCAATGGCTGCTGCCGTGCATCACGGGCGAACATCCAGTCCTTTGCCCTGCCGCTGGAATAGGCCAGGTCGTGCCGCATCGCCGGATCGGCACAGGCGGATTGCGCAAGCGCGCGGCGCGCGCTCCCCAGGTTCGGCGTAATGAAGGGCATTCCCGCGCGCGCAAAGCGAGCAAAGAAGGCCTCCGCCCTGCGTGCGTCTTTGCCAATATTCATGTCGCCGCCCAGGATCATCGGTTGTGTTGCGGGAACATGGGACGCAACGAACTGCGTCATCAAATCGACTTGCCGGGAAAAGGCGCGGTAGGTTCGCTCGACCGACACACCGGCGGCCGTACGTGCATTCAGGTGCGTGTTGACGATGCTGACAGGCAGGTCGAAGCCCGGCACCTTCAGATGCGCGATCAGCACGCCTTTGTTGGCCAGACAATCAAACCCTGCGCAGGCGAAATCGGGAAAAGCCATGCGATCGACCCGCGCGATGGGATAGTCCGACAGGATTTGCAGGCCGCTGCCCAGTTGCTTGCCGATCCCCTCGCCGCGATCCCAGCGCCCCTGCGCGAGATAGCTTCTGTCTGCCTGATCGCCCGCCGCGCGGGATAGCTGGATCGCGTCCGGTCCCTGCGCCACATGCACATAGCCTGCGCGCGCCGCGATCCGCATGGCTTCGGGCGTGAAGGCCTCCTGCAACAGAATGACATGCGGTTGGCGCCCGGTTTTACGCAACATAGCCAACCGGTTGGCGATGGCGTCCAGCGCCTCCTCCCGTCCCATCGTGACAGGCCAGGGCAGCCCCTTGACGTTGTAGGTCATCACCGACAGGCGGCCGTCCGCCGGGATCGATTGCGCATTTTCCCTTTGCGCGGCGGCATGTATGCCACCTTGCGTCGATCCCGCTGCAGCAAGCGAAGCAAGCCCGGCGAAAAGCAATGCGCGAATTGGTCGGTACATGATGACGGCCCCCCGTTTGTCGCGAGCATAAGGGAGCAATGAGTCGTCAGCGTTTCGGTTATGCTTCAGTGCAGTTAAACTTTCGCTGCATAGGCGTCATCGAACCGACGCCACTCTGTCATGCTGCCAAGGCCTGACCGTGCAGGGCATATAGTGCGAACAGGTCCGCGAAGTGCGCGTCCATCGTCCGCGTACCGGCGGCGGCGGCACGCGCGGTGGCAAGATGCGATGCCGGTCCATCGGTTACGAACCGGTTGAGCCGGTCGACCAGACTCAAGCCATCCGCCGCAGCATAATGATAGCCTGCGCCCGGCACCAGATGATCGGCTGCTGCGCCGCTATCGGGCAAGAACATGGGAATGCCGCTGGCGCGCGCTTCCGCCGCGATCATGCAGAATGTTTCGGACTCGCTGCCATGGACAAGGGCATCCGCACTGGCGAGGACATTGGCGAAGGCAGCCCGGTCGGTGATGGGCGCGATCAGGCGAACATGGGGATTGCCTGCCGCAGCGCGTTGCACGCTGGCCCGCGCCCGACCGTCGCCTGCAATTACCAGTCCTACCGGTCGGGCAAAGCCGCTGGCTGTGGCCGCGTCGATGATCATTGGCCACCGCTTTTCCGGGGCATGACGTCCTGCACCCAGCAACAGTACCCCTTCCTCAGGCAATCCGCAGGACGCCAGCAGGCTCCGGCGCAATTCGGGATCGCGATGGGCCGGGGAAAATATCCCCGGCTGCACGCCCATATGATTGGTCACGACATGGCGCAGTCCGCCCGCGATCAGCCGCGCGGCAAGATCGTCGCTGGCGCACACGATATGGTCGAACCGTGCATCCATCCGCCGCAAATGTCGCCAGAACCAGTCGAAACCGCGGTCGATCACCGGGCGCGGAGCCAGCGCGCGAAACCAGCGATAGGCGTAATTCCCCAGTGGATCGGCATGCATGATGAGACTGCGCGGCGCAGATCCGCGCCAGTTGGCGACCATCGAGGCGCTGGCCCAAGGCGTAGACGCCTCGACCAGATCGGGGCGTAGCGCGTCGAGCTTGGCGTGCAGCGCTGGCTCGTCGTGGAAGTAATGGTAACGGCCATCCAACGGAAACCGGCGTGCGCGTACAAACTCGATCCGGGCGTGGTCGTTGATGATTTCCACGCCCGCTTCGGCTGCTGGCGCGAGAATGATGATCTCGTGATGTTCCTTCGGACCTGCCAGCATCTTATGCCGGACGTAGGTCTTTACCCCGCCGCCCCGGTCGGAATAGAAAGCGCAGACGTCGACGATGCGCATGCCGCTACAGCCCCTTCGTTGTCGGGCCGAAGGACATCAGACCCCGGCGATAGTTCATTACGATCCGCTCGCGCGTCAGGCTGCCGCCTGCGACGATCGATGCCTTCATGGCCTTGGGCTTGCTCAGGCCCAGCTTCGGATTGCCGCCGAAGCCGACGCCGTCGACCGAGAGGCCGAATTTGCGATTGCCGTCGCGGTCATGAAGAACGGTCACGGCATAGCGTCCCGGGCCGGGCAAGCGGACGCAAAGCGTTACGGGATTGGTGCTGGGCACAGGCACTTCGACCCGGCGAAAGGTCTTGCCCTGCGCGATCAGGATATTGTCGTCCTGAAGGAAATCGGTGTCGTTCGCGGGATAGACTTCGAGCTTCAGCTTACCCTTGCGATCCTTCAGGCCGACGATGTCGATCAGGAAGGCCGGTCCGCTTTCGTTGGCGCGGCATTGCGCTTCCGCCTTGCCCAGATTGGGCGTCGATGGAATGCCGACAACGGACAACAGCGCCAGCGCGGAGGAAAGAAGGAGTGGCGAGATCATGCGGCAATCCTCCGCCGGATGACGCCGCTAGCGCCCAGCAGCAGGCCTACCAGCAAATGGGTTGCCAACAGCAGGCTGGCGAGCAGCGCGAGTATCTCGGCGATCTCTCCTTCGCGACCGACGAGGAACGTCGCCACCCCGGCGAACAGCACGTCCTTGTTGGGGACCAGAGGAAGGCGCGACAGTACGAGGCGCACCGTGGAAAGCATCACCCACCAGCTAATGGCGACATCGGGCAGCATCAGGTGCCAGAGCAGCGCATAGAGAAGCAGATTGGCGACGATCCGGGCGAAATGCACTGCGGCGACCAACCGCTGCTTCGCCGCCGGTAGACTGAAGATGCGGCGACCCAGCAGCATCGGCACCAGCGACGTCAGAACGAGGATACCAAGCGAAATGCCGAGTGTGCGGCCATCGATGGCCAGTTGCAGCGAGGACAAGAGCGGGAAGGTCAAGAACAGCATCGCCAGTGTCACGACATTACCCATCACGCCGGACAGGATCGCGGAGTCCTTGACGGCACCGAAAGGCGATCCGTCCATCCGCACATGCCGACGCGCCCATGCGTAGAAATAGACGTCCCCTACATAGCCCAGCAGCAACTCATTACTGAGCCGCTTGCGGAAAAGTGCGGCAAGTCCACCCGCCGGGATCGACCACAGTCGATTGAAAATGAACCAGTCGAACAGCGGCGTCAGGCTATATGTCAGCGCGAAAACCGCCCAGAACGTGAATGTGCGCGGGACCAGTCCAAGCAGCATCGGGAAGTCCACGCTGCCCAGTTGCACGAACACCGCCGCAAGCAGGGCGAGCGAGATGAGCGGGCCAAACCAGGCTGTCCAGTTTCGGCCGGACTTCATCAGTGGGGTCGTGACATACAAATCCCGGATGGTCGTTCCATCCATCAGCGGTGCTGCCTCTATCCGGCGTGTTGCGGCGATATCGGCAGTGCTCATGCGGGCCTCGTGGTCGCTGGAACAAATAGGGGCGTGTGGCGCGGTTTACCTATGGGCATCTGGCGCTCGGCGATGACGGCGGCAAAGAGTGCGGCATAGGCAGGTACGGCTGCCTCTATCGTGCAGTCTCGAACCTTGCGCATGGCGGTCTGGCGGTCCGGCGTGCCGGGGCTGACCGTCTCGATGGCTGCAGCAAAGGCTGCTTCGTCGCCGCAATCCACAAGGCTGCCCAACGCGCCCTGTTCGAGCAGGTCGGATATGCTTGCGCAGCATCGCGTAGCGATGATCCCCAGACCAGCCGACAGCGCTTCGATCACGGCTCCGGGCAAGCCTTCATAAGACGAGGATAGCAGCAACACGTCAAACGCCCGCAATTGCGTACGGACGTCGCAGCAATGCCCCGGCATTGCCACTCGATCGCTTATGCCAAGGGATGTCGCCAGCGCGGCCAGCGCAGCGCGTTCACGCCCTTCGCCGAAAATGGTCAGGCTATCGCCATCGCGTGCGCCCTTGGCGAAGGCGCGCAGCATGGCCGGATAATTCTTCTGCCGCTCCAGCCGTCCGACAGCGACGAAGCGTCTGCCAGAAACCTCTAAGCGGTGCCGGGAGCGTTCGGAAGGAGGCTCCATGCTGTCCAGCACCGGATTGGGTACGACATGGACGCGATGCGAAGGGACATGCAGGAAAGCCATCGCTTCCTCGGCCATCGGGCGCGACAGCACGGCGAAATGATCGATGGTTCGTCCCTGAATTCGTAGCCAGAGGCGATAGAGCGGACGGACCGCACGGGGCAAATCGCGCCTCTGAAGGTCGTTGCTGATCTTGGCGACGATTGGCGGACAGGCATTGCCCAGTAGGAGCTTCAACAGGACGGCAACAACCGTATAGGCATTGCCCGGACAGAATAGCAGCGCGGGCGGGGCACGCCGTATCTGCCGCCAGAGCGACACCGAAATGCGCACAATAGGGAGGCGCGTTCCAACGACCGGCCAAGGCTTTGCGATACGGCAATGCCCGGATGGGGACTGCATCGGCCCAGTCGCTGCGCCGACTATGACCGCGATGTCGATCCCCGCCGACCGCAAGCCATCGACCAGACGTAGGGCAATGCGTTCTACGCCGCCGGGCCCGAAACCCTTGAGGTACAACAACACGCGCGTTTCCGCGCCGTCCGATGCCTCCGCGATATCGGGGCCGACCGATGCAACTGTGCGCGCCATGGCGATCGCCAATGGGCGCAGAATGTAACATCCTGATGCCAGTTCAGTGACGGGTTCGTGACGGTCGCGTATTTACCGCTCGGAGCGATATGCTTGAACCAGGCAGCGGCGGCGGGTTGGCCGCTGCCTGGTTCATGTTTAGCCGCGTATAAACGCCAGCAGGTCCGGGTTGATGACGTCGGCCTGCGTGGTCAACATACCGTGCGAAAAGCCTTCGTAAATTTTCAACGTGCCGTTCGCGAGCAGTTCGATCTGGCGCAGCGCCGCTTCGGCATAGGGAACGATCTGGTCGTCATCGCCCTGCATTACGAGTGTCGGGACGGTAATTGCCTTCAGGTCTGCAGTCTGATCGGTTTCGGAAAAAGCCTTGATGCCTTCACAATGCGCCAGCGCACTCCCCATCATCCCCTGACGCCACCAATTGCGGATAACGCCTTCCGATGGAGTTTCGTGCGGACGGTTGAATCCGTAGAACGGACCGGACGCGACATCGAGGAAAAAGCCGGCACGGTTGTCGGCAAGCGCTTTGCGAAAGCCATCGAACACGGCGATCGGGATGCCGCCGGGATTTGCCTCTGTCTGCACCATCAATGGCGGCACAGCGCTGACCAATACAGCCTTGGCCACGCGCCCCTGCGGCTCTCCGAACTTGGCCACATAACGCGCGACTTCGCCACCGCCTGTCGAATGGCCGATGTGCACCGTGTTACGCAGGTCCAGATGCTCCACGACCGCCGCAGCATCTGCCGCGTAATGATCCATATCATGGCCCGTATCTACCTGCGACGAGCGTCCATGACCGCGGCGATCATGCGCCACGACGCGGTGGCCGTTCGCCAGAAAGAACAGCATCTGCGCGTCCCAGTCGTCAGAGGACAAAGGCCAGCCATGATGGAACATGACCGGCTGGGCATCTTTTGGCCCCCAGTCCTTGAAGAAAATTTCTACGCCGTCGGTGGTGGTGACATAGGCCATGATCATGCTCCGTCGTTAGTGGTTACATCTTATCATGCAGTTCGTGTCATGGATATTACCTGCCCTGTCCTCGAATGAAGGGCAGCGTAGCTACTTGGGCTTTCTACTTGCCGCGTTCAAATCGGCTTCGGTCACAACGTCGATCCGGTCGCGGTTCTGATCGAGCCAGTCGAGCAGCGCAGGCAAGTTATCGAGCGTATTGTGGAATGTGTATATCGCGACACCGTTCGTCGCGATGGCCTGTTCGGCATGTTGCGTCAGCCGCGCAAAGTTGGCGGTGGGGACATCGCCCGCGAGCGATTTGACCAGATACGGGTCGATGAACGGATAATTTTCGCCGTACAATATCGGATAGTCCGGCGCATCGACGCCGCGCGCCGTGAAGTAGGCACGGGTTGCACGCTGGTTGCGCGCGAACATCGGGAATACATCCAGTTGCGCCTGATTGACCTGGCTGAAATAGGAACCGAAGCCGGGTTCGCCCAGATCGTCGTCCTTTGCAAATTGCACCTGCTTGCGCATGTCGGCGTCACGTTGCGCGGGCGTCATCAAGACATAGGGCGCAATTTCTTCAGTGGAGTAAGCTTGCTGCATCCATTGCCATCCGGCCTTGCGTAGCTGCTTCAGTTGCGAAAGGTCGAGATGGCCGGGCGTGCCCAGTGTATTCTGCAGCGCGCCCAGATTGTACATGCCGCGAAACCCTTTGGCTTCGAACAGCGGCAAGGCATTGGTTACGACGCTGGCATAGCCGTCGTCGAAACTGATCATCGCCTTGGCCTTGTCGAGCGCCGAGGGCTGGAAATAGGGGTTGCCCAGTTCGATGACCATCGGCTCCGCGCCGCCACGCACGATCAGGCGCACGAAGGCGATATGCGCCAGATCTGCGCCGGTGCCGACCTTGTAGAGATCGTTCGCGCTGACGCCGAAATTCTGCCAGCGACCGGGCGCGGCGTTCTTCGCCTGCGATGTCAGGACGCTGCGTAGCGCGCTGGGGCCGTCCCGTACTGCGTCCATTTCATGATAATTGCCCGTGGGCGAGGCAGGGGTACCTGCGGAATGGAACTGCAGCGACCAGCGCAGCGCATGTTCGACATATGAGATTGGCCGGAACGGGAGGATGACGAAACCGCGGCGTATATCGACGGGGGTGGCCAGAACCTCCTTTGGCGCAATGGTGTAAACCGTTGCCCCTCGTGTCGTGAGCCGCACCGCTGATCGCTTGCCTGCTTTCCCGGACACATCGGTCACTGCAGCGTCGGGCACCAGCAGGGCAGAGCGGGACGCGAAGGTGCCAAGCGGCTGGGGGCGTGGGATCGCGACCGGCGCAAGGTCGGATGGCGGCGGTGCCCCGTCGCCGATGATGTCGCTGGCCTCTTCCGGCGGCGACCCCGAAAAGCCGATGGGTGTCGTTGCCAGACCGAGGGACAGCAGCGCGATGCCCGCAGCGGCGGCCAGACCGATCAGCGCCACTTTGCGCACCTGCTTTTTTCGCATTTCATGGTCCATGTCATCATAGGGCGGGCGTAAATAAGTCGATACGTAAAAACTGGTTTCGGGATATGCCGCGTTCGTTGGCGCAGGGTACGACAGTATCTCCACTTTGGACAGGTCGAAGCGCGCTATGCTTTGGTGAGGTGCGCCAGCCGGAGCAAATAAGTCGACACGTGAAAATGTTCGGCGATCAGTTTACCGCATTTTGACGCCAGCCATTTGTGCATTGGGCGATTGCTGCTAAGTCGCGCATATGACGCCGAGATATCGGTGGCCCTTTGCACAGAAGAGATGGCCGCCAGACCATTTATCAGACCGCCCTGGCGGGGAGTTTCGATCCTGCCCTGCTTGCGCTCCATGATGAAGACCGCGCAATGTTGGTGATCATCAGACGCAGGCATCGGTGGCGCCGGTCGCCGCTGTTCAACAACATCATGATCACGGCGTTGCTGAGTGCCATCGTCATTCAGTCGGCGATGATATTCGACCTGTTCTGGCCTGCGGCAACCTATGTCGGCTATTGGATACAGGCGGCGGTTTTCCTCTTCTATCTGATACTGCCGCTGTCACGTATTCGTCCATCGGTTGTGGGTTCAGCGATAATAATACTGATATTCCTGATAGTGGAACATATCCGATTTTGCGTAATGGCGGATGAGTCCTATAACTTTAATTCTCTGTTATTCTATCTACCGTTCCTGAGTTTTCTACCGCTGTATAAAAGTGGTGTCTCAATCAACACGATTTCGAAGATCCTGTTCTGGATATGCGTGATCTATATATTTACCTATGTTGTGGGTTATGACCGCATCCTGAGTGGATCGCTTGGCGATAACCGGGCGATCAAGGACGGAGATTTCGCTCGTGGCGCGCGGCTGTACCTGGCCACGGTGTTCGTGGCTTTCGTCGCGTTTTACAGCGTCACGAACAAATCGATACCAATCGTGGTACGCGCGATCATCTTCGTCGTCGCCTTTTATGCTCTCGTGCTGAGCGGATCGCGCACATACGGCGTCATATTCATGCTGGTGCTGGTCCTGTCGTCGATCAGGCTGTTCGGCATGGCGACCCGCGTGCTGCTGTTTTCCATCGTCATGATTATTTGCGGATTGGTGATGCTGGGTCTGCTCGTCCCCGGCTGGAACCCGTTTGCGCAGATGTCGTCGGACGGGTCGGGTTTTGCCCGGTCGCTGGAATATGAAGTGGCGATGCGAGTCATCAAGGACCATTGGTTTCTGGGCGTCGGCATCGCCAATAATTTCGATGCGCAGCAGATATTCTTCAAAACCCGCGAGTATCTGCCGCTCTATCCCTCCGATCTGGGGATATTGGGCCCGCTGATCCTGTTCGGCATTCCCGGCCTGCTGGTGTTCATCGCGGCAACCTATCTGTGCATGGTCCCGTCGCTTGGGCGGCATGACGGGTCGGGCTTCCGAGGGGTGCAGTTGACGGCGTTCACCTGCGCGGCGTTCGGGGTCATCAGCCCTTCGCTGTTACTGGAGCCCAATGCGGTGTTCCTGATGATGCTGATCGTGGCGCGGTTGAGAGACGGGCCGCTGTTCCGGGTATTCCAGTTCGAGAAATTATGGTTCGAAGCTGTCTCCACCGATCAGGGAACAGTCATGCAGCGCGTGATGGCGGTTGTCAGCATCCGGCATCGCCGCATTTATGGCGCGGATCACTACACCCCACTGACCATGACCGATCCAGATACAGATACAGATAGCGACCGAGATCAGAGTCCGAAGACATAGGCTTGCCTCCTCGTCATTGCGGCACGGCCCCTATGCCCGTCAGGACGCGGCAGGTGTCTTGGGCCGTCTGCGCAGTTCAGTGAGCATCGGGTGTCGCAGCACCAGAAGACCGCCGCCCCATAAGCCGATGCCTACGCCGATGGCCGCGCCAAGATATAAAGGCGGTATGTCGGCGGAAAAGCCATAAGCGATGCTCAGCGCGCCGGCAGGGCCGCAGGCGAGCAGCGTCAGCAGCAAGCTACGCCCATAAATGCCGTGAAAGTCGGCAAGCTGCGTATCGGTCATGCGGTTGAGATGCGGGCGATAGAGGATGAGCGCGAAGATCGCGTCGATTACTCGCGCCGCTGCTGCTGCCTCTATGCTGATCATGCAGCCTATTGCGAACGCGCCCAGCGCCACGCCGCTGCGGATGAACTCAATGCGCGTCTGGGTGCGCAACTGGCCGGTCGCGGCAAACAGCTCCCACGTCATGGTGATCGCAACCTGTATCGCCGAGCCCAGCATGATAAGCGCCAGCGGCACCGCTGCGCCGACCCAGCGTTCGCCGTACACCGTGAAGATGAACGGCTTGGCGATGACGGCAAAGCCGATGAACAGCGGCCACAATAGCGCCGTGACGATCTCCACCGTCTGCAGATAGCGGCTGCGCAGCGACGTGCCGCTGCGGTAGAGAACGGCGTAATCCACCAGCATCACGCGGCCGATGAGCAGATGCACGTTGGTCCAGATCATGCCGTTGAGGCTACTTGCGCGGCTGTAGAGACCCAGCGCCGACAGCCCCAAAGTGCGGGCCAATATGATGTCGGACAATCGGGTCGACAGCGAATTGATCCCCGACACGGCCAGCATCTGCAACCCGAAATCGCCGATCCGCCGCCACGCACGAAAGCCGATGCGGAAGCTGACATGGTGAAAGCCCACGATGGTCATCAGCACGGCATTGACGCCGCCGTTCACCCATTGCGCATAGGGGACGCTCATATAGCTGTAGCCGAGCAGCACGAAGACGATGGTCGCGATGGTGCCGCAAACGGTGGCCGCTGTGCCGACCAGCGCGATTTCCTTGAATTGGCCATGCCGTTCCAGCGTGGCGGCGGGCAGGAAGATGAAAATCTGAAACAGCGGTGTGATCGCCAGCAACGACAAGGCGCGCTGCACCCCCGGATCGCCCAGATACGCACCGCCGAAAGTCGCGATGGCGCCGATGACCCCCGCAAGCGCCAGCGATATGAGCGCGTTGATGGTGAACGCCGTCGTCGAGATTTCCGGGGTCAGCACTTCCTCGCGCACGATCAGCGCCTGCAGTCCCAGATGCTGGACCAGCGCCAACACCGCAACGAGCGCCAGCGCGACGGCATAGATGCCTGCGTCATGCAGGGAGAGATAGCGCGCGAGGACGATGGTCGAGGCGAATTGCAGGACCAGCGACAAGACCTGCGCGCCCCCCATCCACATCAGCGATTTCTTGATCGACATAAACCTCGGCAGCGTTGACGGAAAAAGGGAACGTTACTTGGACGGCATGGAAAGGCCGAAGGCGGCGCGCAGCATGATACGGCCACGCGGCCCGCGACCGGCGCGCATTTCCTTCAGCACGGTTCTGAAAAGCAGCGGATAGGCAGTCAGCAACGTTAGTGGACGATGCAAACGCAGGAAACGAAACTTGCTGCGCGTCATCCAATATGTCGATCCGAGCGACGGGATGTCATGGTCGCTGGATCCGGTGGAACTGCCGACCTGATGATAGACACGCGCATCCGGGCAGAAACCGAGGCGATATTGGCCGTGCGTCCGCATCCGCATGGCCCAGTCGATTTCCTCCCAATAGAGGAAATAGCCTTCGTTCATGTAGCCGACCTTATCGATCACTGCGCGACGGACGAAGGCGGCGGCACCGTTTACATAGCTGAGTTGCGCTTCCACATTGGCAGCATCGACCGGCGCATCCGCTGCCAGACCTTCGCCGATCTGGATACTGCGCCCGCGCCAGGGCATGAAATGCCCGCCGCCCAGCGTCTGCACCCGGCTGTTTTCAGACGCATAGAGCACCTTCGCGCCGCAGATGCCGACATCCGGGCGCTGCGTCATCAGTGTGACCAGATGCGACAGCGACGCGGGATCGACTTGCGTATCGTTGTTGAGGACCCAGACATGTTCGATGCGCGGGTCTTGCAGGGCAATGCGGATGCCGACATTGTTGCCGAACGCATAGCCGCCGTTGCGGCCCGTAGGGACGATGGTGAGCCGCTGGCCTGACGCGGCATTCTCGTATGAGGGCGTCTGGTGCAGCGCGAAGGGTGCAAAGCCGCGTGCCTGCCGTTCCGCATTGATGCCGGGCAAGGCCTCCGCCGCGTCGCTCAGGATGCGCTCCAGTGAGCCGTCGCCCGACGCATTGTCGCACACCACTACGTCGATATTGCCATGGTCAAGGCGCATGACGCTGCGCAGGCAGGCCATGGTTTCGACCGGGCGGCACCAGTTGAGGATGACGACCGCTACGCGCGGTTCCGCCATGGCGGGCTGCCCTGCCGTGACGGCGGTCGTTGGCCCATCGGGCAGCACCATAGTCTTGCTCCACTTCCTGCCTCATGCCGATAGACTAAAATAAGCGCCTGTGTCAGTTGCGTTTACCAGAACCGGGGCGGGAGACGCATGGGGTGACTATCGAAGCGTCGGCGAAAGGGACGGGCGGCAAGCTGCTGACGCTGGAGGCGGGGCGCTTTTTCGCGGCGCTGGCGGTGCTGTTGTATCACCTGACCAGCATCGTCGCCAATTTCCGGGGCGTCGTGGTGTTCGACGATGTCTTCCGCCCCGGCCATGTCGGCGTCCCTTATTTCTTCGTATTGAGCGGCTTCATCATTTTCCATGTGCATCGGCGGGACATCGGCCATCCGGGTGCGCTGGGGCGCTTTGCCATTCGCCGGTTCATCCGAATCTATCCGATGTTCTGGATGATTTCCTTTGCCATGCTTGCGGCTTTTCTGGTGGCGCCGGGGCTGGGGGGTGAGCGGGCGCTGTCTCCGGCGGGCGTCGTCAGCGATCTGCTGCTGTTGCCGCATGGCGATGCGATCCTGTCGATATCGTGGACGTTGCGGCATGAGATCATGTTCTACGCGCTGTTCGCGCTGGCAATCTGGCTGGGGCGGCGCGCCTTTGCGGCCCTGCTTTTGTGGATCGTGGTCAGCTTTGCGCTGGGATTGGTCTGGCCGCCCGATCAGAACGGGCTGGGCGCATGGTCGGTGGTAGCGAGTTCGCTCAACCTGGGTTTCGGGCTGGGGATAGTGACCGCCGCAATGCTGGCGCGGCCCTCGGTCGCGCCGCCGTGGCTATGGGTCTTGCTGGGCGGGGGATTGCTCTTTGGGCTTGGCATAATGGAATGGATTTTGGGCCATCACACCGACCTTTCGGTGTCGGTGCTGGGCGCGCTGGGCGATGTGGGCTATCTCGTCGCGTCGGCTGTGCTGATCTACGGACTTGCGAAAGCGGAGGAGCATTGGACTTTGCCGTTCCCGGCATTGTGGAAGCTGCTGGGCGGCGCGTCCTACCTCATTTACCTGATCCACCAGCCCTTATTGTCGGTGATCATGCGCGTGCTTAATCGCCTGCCTGCGCTGTCGCCGGAGATGGCGTTCGTTCTGTCCGCCGTCGTCGCCGTGGCGGTGGCCGTCGCGCTGCACTGGACTGTAGAGCGCTGGATATTGCGTCGGCTTCAGTCCTTCTTTGCTTTGAGGGCCGCCAGCGCCGCAAAGGGGCCGGCCTGATCCTCGGTCAGCACGCCGCGCTTGCGCAGCCATTCGTCGGCATCGGGCGCGCGGGGATAGGGTTCGACCGATAGCGCCAGCGTCTGCGCCACTGCTTCGCCGATATCTATGGTGGTGCCGTCATAAAAATGCGTGTCGCATTCGTCGGCGCTCAGCTCGAACTCTTCGTCCTGGGGCACTTCGCCTTCGCGTTCGAAGCGGATGACGAAGGGCGTGTTGATCTTTTCCGCCACTGGCTCAGCGGTCGCCACGCAGAATTGCGACAGGGCAGACCGCAGCACGCCGCGCGCGATCGGGCTGCCATGCTCGTCGGCCAACGTATAGTCCGCATCCAGCCGGTCCACCGAGGCAAAGCCGAATCGCTTGGCGAGCGCCGCGCATTCTTGCGGCGTGGCGACGATATGTGCGCCAGCGGCATTGCTGACAGCCTGATCGAGGCGGATGACGCGCGAAAATTCAGGCGGCGGCAGGCTCATTGCGGCAACGCTCCGGCAAGGATGGCAGGGGTGGGGGTGGTGCCCAGCTTCGCCCATAGCGCGCGCATGGTCTGCGCGACATGCGCCAGCGCATCGGGCGCAGGCGATTCGCCGCGATAGAGGTTGCGCACCAGCGCGCCTTCAAGATCGCCACCCTCGGCCAAGCCTTCGCGATAGGCGGTGAGGCGCCCGCCCAGCGCCGCCATCATCTTGCCGATATGCTTGCCCACGATCATGTCGCCGATGCCGATTTGCCGCAATTGCCCGTCCATGTCGTTGATGAACACTTCGGTCAGCCACACGCTCTGCTGCCGCGCGGCGTCTTCGCCTTCCAGCCGCAGCAGGACCGCGCATAAAATCGCGGCGATCATGTCGAACCGACCGTCCAGCGTATCGGGAACCTGCCCCTGCGCATACCAGTGCGGCTCCCGCCCGCGCGCGACGATGGCGGTATAGAGCGGTGCCATCTGGCTACGCGGATCGTCGCGGTTGAACAGCGATGGGAAGAGGCGATCGAGAAAGGACATGAAGGATATTGGCCAGACGAAAGGAGTGAAACCGGGTCATATCGGCAACCAAAGCCGGTCGCCTGCCGCAGCGGCCTTGTCTGCCGCCGTGCAATTCCATATTGATTGCGCGGCCACGCAATGCAATGGCCAAACGGTGGCAATGTCCTTGCCAATTTATGTGATGTTTCGCGGCACGTTGCCGCCAGGAGAATTTCATGCGCGATACTCGCCCCGGTCCTGCACGTTATCTGGGCCGAGTCCCGATGGTTGTCGGCGCGCTGGCATTGGTGCTGGGCGCGTCGGGATGCACGCGCATCCGCACGCATCAGGGGTATCAGGTCGACAAGCTGCTCGTCGATTCGGTGCAGCCGGGTATCGACAATCGCGCATCGGTGGAAGCGACGCTGGGTCGTCCGACCTTTACCGCGCAGTTCGGGCAGGCCGACTGGTATTATGTCTCGCGCGAAATGCGGCAGCTTGCGTTCGCGTCGCCCCGCCCTGTCGAACAGACAGTGCTGCGCGTGCGCTTCGATCCTGCGGGCAATGTCGTCGCGGTGGATCGCACCGGGCTGGATCAGATCGCGCGCATTTCGCCCAGCGGTGACAAGACACCGACGCTTGGCCGCAATCGCAGCCTGTTCGACGAAATCTTTGGCAATATCGGTGCGGTGGGCGCAGGCGGCGCGCCGGGTACACGCTCCGGCCCCGGCCCGAACGGTAGCTGATCTTTATACGAGAACGGCGATCAAGGGGCGGCAGGCTCTTTGCGCGGCTTGATCTGAAGGGCGGGGAGGGCATGGTGCACCACCCACCCGATGCTGACTGCATAGAGGACGGTGCCCACACCGACGGTTCCGCCCAGCATCCATCCGATGGTCAGCACCGCAAGTTCGATGGCGGTCCGCACGATCTTCACTGGCCAGCCAGTCCGCGCGCATAGTCCGGTCATCAGCCCGTCACGCGGCCCCGGCCCAAGCCCCGCGCCGATATACGCGCCCCCAGCGATGCCGTTCAGCACGATACCGCCGATCAGAAACGCGAAGCGCGCCGCATAGCCTTCCGGCGTCGGCAGGATCAGCAGCGACAGGTCGACCGCCGTCCCGATGACGACGATGTTAAGGACGGTGCCGACGCCGGGCCTCTGTCGCAAGGGTATCCACAGCAGCAGCACGACCAGCCCGACCAGATTGACGGTCATGCCGAAGCTGAGGCCCAGCGATGGCGCAATTCCCTGATGCAACACGTCCCACGGGTCCAACCCAAGATTGGCACGCAGCATCAAAGCCATAGAAAAGCCATAGAGGCAAAGGCCCCAGAATAGTTGAAACAGGCGGTGTGTCAGCATCATGCCCGAACCAATGAGCCAATGTGGCATTGAATGTTAGGGCCACTTATGCATATTTGGCCTCATGGCACTTCAATCCGCTTTTGGCCAATCCGCGCTCGGCGCAGCGTCCCTGATGCGGCATCTGGGGCAATGGCGTAGCGAGGGTGCGGGCGATCCGGCCTATCGGCAGCTTGCTCGCGCGCTGAAACTCCTTGTGATGGACGGGCGCATTCCGCTGGGCATCCGCGTGCCGGGCGAGCGGGAACTGGCGCTGGCGCTGGGCATCAGCCGCACGACCGTCGCCGCCGCGTTCAACCAGTTGCGCGACGAAGGCTATTTGCTCAGTCGGCAGGGATCGGGGACAGTCACGCGCGTTCCGGGCGGCCGTGCGGCTGCGACGGATGTCGAATCCGATGTCGATCAGGATGGCATGATCGACTGGACCGCCGCTGCGCTGCCTGCGCCGGCGGGGGTGTGGCAGGCGTATGAGGCTGCGCTCACGCAGCTACCCGCCTGGCTTTCGGGGCTTGGTTATGAAGCGTCAGGCATCCCGCGTCTGCGCGAAGCCATAGCGGCGGACTATGCCCGTCGCGGCTGTCCCACTCGGCCCGACCAGATTCTCGTCACCAGCGGTGCGCAACATGCGCTGATGCTGATCCTGCGCTTGCTGACGGGGCCGGGGGATCGCATCGTCGTGGATCACCCCACCTATCACAACGCGCTGTCCGCCATCGCCCGCAACAATTGTCGCGCCGTGCCGGTCAGTTTGCCTGCACAGGGCTGGGACATGGAGGCGATGGACGCCGCCATGCGGCAGACCGCACCGCGCTTCGCCTATATCATTGCCGATTATCACAACCCGACGGGCCGCCACATGGACAGCGACACCCGGCGCAAATTGGTGGAGGCCGCGTCGCGCACCCGCACGCCGCTGGTCATCGATGAAACGATGGCGGACATTGCGCTCGATTCGGATCTGTTCGGGCAGGGGGCGGACGGCGCCGTCGTGCCAGTGGCGACTTTCGATACGGACGGGACGGTCATCAGCATCGGCTCGGCCAGCAAGCGCTATTGGGGCGGGCTGCGTATCGGCTGGATTCGCGCGGACGAACAGACGATTGCCGCGCTGGGCCGCATCCGCGCGACCGTCGATATGGCAACGCCTGTGGTCGAACAGCTTGCCGTTGCCGCCCTGCTGGAAGGAAGCGTTGAGATTGACGGCGCGCGCCGCGCGGAGATGCGCGATGCGCGCGACCGGCTGGTGGCGGCCCTGACCGACCGCTTGCCTGACTGGCGCGTCCCGGTGCCTGCCGGTGGGCTGAACCTCTGGGTCGAAATGCCCCGTGCGGAAGCATCGGCGCTGGCAGCGATGGCGCAGGCGCACGGTCTGCGCATCGTGCCGGGGCCGCGCTTTGGCATAGATGGCGCGTTCGAGCGGTTCGTGCGCCTGCCTTTCACCTTGCCGCCGGCGCAACTGATGCTTGCGATCGACCGTCTTGCCAGCGCCGCGGACAGGCTCCACGCGCGCGTCCGTCCGATGGCGAACGTAGCGACATGGGCGATGGAGGCGGAACGGATTATCTGACCGGACTTGCGTGAGGTCGTGCAAGGTGTATTATATCAGCAATACTCTTTGGAGACTGCCGATGATCCGCTTGCCCATGTCCGCTTTGATTGTACCGCTTGTTCTGTTGGCGGCCTGCGATAGCAAGGATGACGGTAAGCCCGGCACCGATATCAGCATCCGCGATGACGAGGGCAATGTGGTTGCCGCCGCCAATGGCAAGGACGGCAAGATGTCCATCCAGATACCCGGACTCGATGCCAAGATCGCTTTGCCGAAAATCCGGCTGGATAGCGATAATTTCGATATCGACGGGGTGAAGCTCTACCCCGGCTCGTCCATTCGTTCGATCAACGTCAATGCCGGCAAGACCGAGGATACAGGTCGCGTGTCGCTGACCTTCACGGCGCCCGCGTCGCCCGATTCGGTCCGCGAATATTTCGTGAATGCGCTGAAGGAAGAGGGGCTGTCGGTCGCTGCCGACGGCAATCTGCTCACCGGTACGCAGAAGGATGGCGACCCTTTCCGCATCGACCTGAAGCCCGCCGCCGCCAACACAACCCAAGGCGCGATCACGCTCAGCGCCAAATAGAGTGCGCCGCCGCTGACACGAAAAGGGGCGTCGCAGCATGGCCGCGACGCCCCTTTTTTTCTATTCGGTCAAACCGGCGTTCAGGCGGATTTGTCGGCCTTGTCAGCCTTGTACCGTGCGATCGCTTCCAGCGTGATCTGCCGCGCTTCTTCCGCGCCGCCCCACGTGCCGATTCGCACCCACTTGGTCTTTTCCAGATCCTTGTAGTGCGTGAAGAAATGCTCGATCTGCTCCATCACGATGCCGGGCAGATCGTCCTTCTGATGGACGTCGGAATAATAGGGGAACGTCTTGTTGTCCGGCACGCAGACCAGCTTTTCGTCGCCGCCCGCTTCGTCTTCCAGGTTCAACACGGCAATTGGCCGTGCGCGCACGACGCAGCCCGGCACGAAGGGCGAGCGGGCGATGACCAGCGCGTCCAGCGGATCGCCATCGGGCGACAGGGTGTGCGGCACGAAGCCATAATTGGCCGGGTAACGCATCGGCGTGTGCAGAATGCGATCGACGAACAATGCGCCCGACTTCTTGTCGAATTCATACTTCACCGGCTCACCGCCGACAGGGACTTCGATGACGACGTTCAAGCTGTTTGGCGGATCGTCGCCAACCGGGATCAGTTCGATATTCATGGATTTCCCTCAGGTCTGCACAAAGTGAATGCGGCAATTCTTATGTTCTGGGCACCAGCAGCTTATCGAGGCTACCGTCGCCCGCGCCCGTCTTTTCGAGGCGCGGATAGCGCAAGCCACCCGAATAATCGAGTTTAATAGTGCGGAAATTCTTGTCCTGTCGCACGATCAGTTCGACTGGTCGCTTGGGGTCCTTGGCCAGCGTCAATGCTTCCTTGAAGGCGTCGCCGGAAAACTCGCGACCATTGACGGCCAGAACCTTCGTGCCGACGGTCAATCCTGCCTTGAACGCCGCGCTGTTCCAGATGACGCCCGCAACGTCGCCGTCATTCTTGACGAGCAATCCAACGCCAAAGCCCTGATCCACGCCCTTCAGCGCCTTTTCCGCTTGCTTGGTCTGCGCGCCCGGCGTGTCGCCATAGACAAGGCGGTAGCCGCCCATCGTCAGGCCGTTCTTGGTGACTTCGCGGGTCGGCATATCGACGCGCGTCTTGAAGAAGCCCGCCCAATCATAGGGCGCAATGCCGTTCAGCGTGTCGATGACTTCCTGCCGGTTGTAGGTCACCTGACCCCAGTCGCCCGGCTTGATGCCGAAGAAGGCCTTGGCGAAATCGTCCAGCCCCTTGGCGCCGCGCGTCTGCTGACGGATGATCGCATCGGCTTCCAGCCAGATCATCAGGCCTTCGTTGTAATAATCCTCTGACCGCTGCCAGCTCGACCAGCCCTTGGGACGGCGGGCGGACATGATTGGATCGTGGGTGGTATCCTCCATCGCGCGCCATTCGCGGCCGCGCGTGGTGTCGAGCCGCGCGGCGATGTGCGCATAAGCGTCGAGCGTTTCCTGCTTGCTGTAGAGCCCCGACCGCGCACCAAGGACATAGCCCCAGAATTGAGTCTGCCCTTCATAGACCCACAGCAGATTGTCCTGCATCGGCGTCTTGAAATCGGGCGTCCACAGCGTTTCGCCGCGGCGGAACTTGCCGTCCCAGCTATGCGTGAATTCATGGGGGAGCAGGTTGCGTTCGCCTACGCCGTCGTTCCACTTGGGGAAGTATCCGGTGTCGACGCCATTTTCCGAGCTGCGGTGATGTTCCAGCCCGATCGATCCCATTTCGTCGGTGATCGCCAGCAGGAAGTCGTAATGATCGAAATGCATGGCGCCGAACAGCGCGAGGCTCTCGTCGACCAGCTTCTTGTGCTTGGCCATCTGGTCGGGGGTGTAAATGAGCTCGCCGGGATTGTCCGCGACCATGTTCAGCGTGACGTTCTGGCCCAGATCGACCGCCTTGAAATACTGCCCCGCAAACACCGGCGAATCGACCAGCGCTTCGTAATCGATGGTGTCATAGGCAATGGTCGATCCGGTCTTCTTGCCGCGCAAGGCAGTCGCCGCCTGCCAGCCGTCCGGATAGGTCACGGTCGCCTGCACCGGGATCTGCCGCGTATAATAGCCGACCGGATAGAGCGACACGGCTTCCCATTGCAGGTTCAGCATCTTGTCCGTCACGACGACGCGACCCTGATTGCCTGCGGTCGCCGACAGGAATTGAAATTCCGCGACGACATTCTTAACGCCGCTCGGCACGTCGATGGTGAAGGAGAACACGTCCAGAGGATCGCGAATCCATGGCAGCACTTTGCCATTGGCGGTGAAGATGAGGCCGGTGAGCTTTTCGATCTGCCCGCGCGGCGCGTGATTGCCGGGTAGCCATGCAGGCATTGCCAGCGTCAGCTTGCCAGAGGCCGCGACAGGGATCGTTTCCTTCACGCGGAAAATGCGCTGCACCGTGTCGGTGGCGTCCACGTCCAGCTTGATGGTGCCGCCGGGATAGGGAACGTCCTTGGGCGCAGTCGTTTCCGGCAGGGGGATGGCGACGGGCTTTGAGCGATTGGCATCCTGCGCAGCGGCGGGGGCGGTCAGCAAAGTGGAAAACAGAAGAACGGCGGCAAACCTGCGGCGCATGGCGGAAGTCTCCGAAAGAGAAGGGGAAAAACGGTAGAGTGTTGCTGTGTTACATGCCGCGTGATTGTGTGGACGTCCAGTGCTGTGTCCAAATCCTGTCATTCACGCGAAAGCGGCAATCCATCTCCCCACGTCGATCCGCGACGGCAGGGTAGGAGACGGATTCCCGCCTTTGCGGGAATGACGGAAAATTGGGATTGGCGACGGGGTTAATTTCCGACCCTTCAACCCCGTTCCCTTCGTCCTAAAATGCCGCTACACGCCCATCCCCATGGCGAAAATCGAAACACCCCGACCGATCCGTGGCACCCAGGACATGCTGGGCGACAGCGCAGACCGCTTTGCGCATGTGGTCGCGACGTTCGACCAGGTCCGCCGCTTGTACGGCTTTCAGCGGATCGAAGTCCCAGTGTTTGAAAGCACCGCCGTCTTCGCGCGGTCGCTGGGCGAAAGCACCGACGTCGTGTCGAAGGAAATGTACACGTTCGAGGATCGCGGCGGCGACAGCCTGACCCTGCGCCCCGAATTTACCGCCGGCATTGCCCGCGCCTACATCACCGAGGGGTGGCAGCAATATGCGCCGCTCAAAGTCGCGACCCACGGGCCGCTGTTCCGCTATGAGCGTCCGCAAAAGGGCCGCTTCCGCCAGTTTCATCAGTTGGACGCGGAAATCATCGGCGCGGCGGAGCCGGGTGCCGACGTAGAACTCCTTGTTTTTGCCGATCAATTACTGAAAGAACTGGGCATCAGCGAAGGTGTGACGCTCACGCTCAACACGCTGGGCGACGCCGCCAGCCGCGACGCATGGCGCGAGGCGCTGGTCGCTCACTTCAACGCGCATATGGGCGACCTTAGTGAAGATAGCCGCGCGCGCCTCACCCGCAATCCGCTCCGCATCCTCGACAGCAAAGACCCCCGCGACCGCCCCATCGCCGACAGCGCCCCCGACATCGACGCGTTCCTGACCGACGAAGCGCGCGCCTTCTTCGAGAAGGTGACGCAAGGTCTGGATGCCGCAGGCGTCGCCTGGGAACGCAATGCAAGGCTGGTGCGGGGGCTGGACTATTACCGCCACACCGCGTTCGAGTTCGTGACGGATCGCTTGGGCGCGCAAGGCACCGTGCTGGGTGGCGGGCGCTATGATGGTCTAATTGAGAATATGGGTGGGCCGGTGACGCCTGCCGTGGGCTGGGCTGCGGGTATCGAGCGGTTGGGGATGCTGATCGATGCGCCAATCAATTTTCGTCCGGAAGTAGGAGTTCTATTTTCTGGCTCAGATGCGGATATGCAGGCTCATGCTCTATGTGCGATGTTGAGGCATGGAGGTTTGAGCGTCGAGCTTTCGAGCAAGGAAGGATTCTCCAAGCCTTGGAATCGCATGAAGTCGAAGCAGCCAGCCATTACGTTGTTACTGGAAGCTAAATCTGATCGGGAAGAGGTGAGCCTGTCGATAAGGCGAATGGCCAACTGGGAAGGCGATGCGCAGCGAGAAGTGCAACTGCGTCTGGATACCCTTTTGCGTTCCAAGGCGAAGATAATCCGGGGCGATGATTATCCAGAACTCGATGATGATCTACTTGTAGCTTCCTTTCGGCAGACCAGATGACCTCCATCTCCCCCGAACGCATTGCCCAGATTGAGCGGCTGCGCGATGAGGTGCAGGCGAATATGTCGCGTGCCGATCTTCCGCCGGAGGAATTCGTCCGCCTGTCGAAGCAATATGCCGAGCTGGAGCCGGTCGCGCGCGCCGCGCATGAGGTTCGCCGGTTGCGGCAGGAGCTGATGGCGCTCGACGCGATGGCGGGGGGCGGGGACGATCCTGAGGCCGATCCCCTGATGCGCGAAATGGCGCAGGAGGAAATGCAGATCCTAAAAGAGCAGCTTCCGGCCGCCGAACGGGCGTTGGCGCTGCAACTGCTACCCCGCGACTCCGCCGATGCGCGTCCCGCGATGCTCGAAATCCGCGCAGGCACTGGCGGCGACGAAGCGGCGTTGTTCGCAGGTGACCTCTTCCGCATGTACACCAAATATGCCGAGGAGCAGGGGTGGAAGGTCGAGATGATCTCCGCCAACGCGCCCGATGTCGGCGGTTTCAAGGAAGTCGTGGCGTCGGTCACCGGCACCGGTGTGTTCGCGCGGATGAAGTTCGAAAGCGGCGTCCACCGCGTCCAGCGTGTCCCCACCACCGAAAGCGGCGGGCGCATCCACACCTCCGCCGCGACGGTTGCTGTGCTGCCGGAGCCGGAGGATGTGGATATCCAGATCAACGAAGCGACCGACCTGCGCATCGACGTGTATCGCGCGTCGGGTTCGGGCGGGCAGCACGTCAACACCACGGACAGCGCGGTGCGCATCACCCACTTGCCCACCGGCCTTGTCGTGACGCAGCAGGACGAAAAGTCGCAGCACAAGAACAAGGCGAAGGCGCTCAAGATACTGCGCACCCGACTCTATGAGGCGGAGCGCGAGCGCACCCAAAGCGAGCAGGCTGGCGCGCGCAAGGCAATGGTGGGATCGGGCGACCGCTCCGAACGCATCCGCACATACAACTTCCCGCAAGGCCGCGTGACCGATCATCGCATCAACCTGACGCTGCATCGCTTGCCCGAGATATTGGAGGGGCCGGGGCTGGACGAAGTCATCTCGGCGCTGATCGCTGAGGATGAAGCGGCACGGCTGGCGCAACTGGATGCGGCGTGAAGCGACTCTATGTTCCCCTCCCTGCAAGGGAGTGGCTAGGGGTGGGTGGCGAGCGTAGCGAGCACCTGATGTCGATGCTTGGAGCGCCGCTGACGCGGCGCACCCACCCCCAACCCCTCCCTAGAAGGGAGAGGAGTGTGTTGTGACTGCCGCAGAATCCCTCCGAGACGCCACCGCGCGGCTCACCGCAGCGAGCGCCACGCCACGTCTCGATGCTGAACTGCTCCTGGCTCATACATTGGGGATCGAACGCAGCGATTTGCTCCTGAAACTGCGCGACATATCTATTCCCGAAACCTTCGATGCTCTCATCGACCGCCGGGCGTCGGGCGAACCTGTTGCGCATATCGTAGGCACGCGCGACTTCTGGACGCTTACTTTGCGCGTGACGCCGGATGTCCTCATTCCCCGCCCTGACAGCGAAACGCTGATCGAAGCGGCGCTGGACCATTTCAAGGATCGTCCGCCGCCAGAGCGCATCCTCGACCTCGGCACTGGGTCGGGCGCTCTGTTGCTCGCAGCGCTCGATGAATGGCGTAGCGCGACCGGCCTTGGCGTCGATGCGTCGGAACGGGCGCTGGCGGTGGCCGCCGACAATGCGCAGCGCACCGCTATGGCCGACCGCTCGGAATTTCGGCTGGGCAATTGGGGGGAGGGTATCGTCGAGCGGTTCGATCTCATTCTGGCCAATCCGCCCTATATCATGACATCGGCAATGCTGCCGCGCGATGTGCTGCACCACGAACCCCATATGGCGCTGTTCGCCGGTGCGGACGGGCTCGACGATTATCGCCGCATTGCCCCGCAACTTTCCCAACTGCTTGCACCCGGCGGGATTGCGGCAATCGAGATAGGGTTCGACCAAGGCGAAACGGCAGCGGCACTGTTCCGCGACGCTGGACTGAACGTGGCCGTCCGTCAGGATTTGGCTGGGCGCGACCGTTGTCTGGAAGTTACGCCACAATAGCCTTATTTACAGGGCGGCAATGCGATTTTCCTTGGTTTCCCCTGTTTGACCGTTTAGGAGGTGGCTTCAGGGAAAGCCGTGGTCCGTATGGGACTGGCCGATACCTGCTCCCAAAGTCATGATGGCGCAGTTAATTTCGCGCTGTCGGCAGGCTGGGGGTTCGGGTCTCCATCTTGGAGCAGCCCGGCCCGGCGCAGCTATGCCTGAAACGACTGGAGCGGTGCAGTGAACGATTTCAGGCGCGTATAGATAACCCGCTCGATAATCGTAAAAGGAACAGGGGATCGGGCGTATCCGTTCGCGGACGCTTCTAGGGATTACTTTGATACTAGGAACCACCATTGATTAATAATCGTCAGGCCGGCCGCCGCAATCGTGGCCGGAACAACAATAATGGTCGTCCCGGTGGCCAGAACCGCGGCGGCAGTGACAACGGCAACCGCATCGATAACCGCTCGCGTGGCAATGCCGCCCAGTTGCTGGAAAAATACCGCAACATGGCGCGCGATGCGCAACTGTCCGGCGACCGGGTGAACGCGGAATATTATCTGCAGTTTGCCGACCATTATTTCCGCGTGCTGGCCGATAACCGCGCCCGTCAGGAAGAAGCGCAGGGCCAGCAGCGTCAGCCGCAGCCGCAGCGCCCCTGGGACCCCGAATCGGATGGCGACGACTTCGACGCTGTCGAAGGCGGCAATGAGTTTGAAGACCGGAACGCCTATGCCCAGCAGGGTAACGGGAACCGGGATGGCAATCGTGACGGTAACCGCGAGCAGGCCCAGCGTGAGCAGGGTAGCCGGGATAACAACAACCGTCGCGAAGGCTATAATCGCGATGGTAATCGCGAAAATGGTCGGGACGGCAATCGTGAGAACGGTCGTGAAAATGGCCGCGATAATGGTCGCGCCGACCGGCAGCCTTATCAGCCACGTCGCGAAGAGGTGAAGGCGGAAGCCGCGCCTGCGCCGCGTGAAGAGGTTGCTGCTGTTCCGGTGGCTGCCGAACCGCGCCGCGGACGTGGCCGCCCTCCGCGCGATCGTACCGCGGTGCCGGCTCAGGCCGAAGCTGCTGCGCCTTTCGAAGCGGAAGCGCCTGTAGCGGTGACCGAAGCAGAGGAAGCGCCGCGCCCGCGTCGCGCGCAGCGTCAGCGTCGCCCGCGCGAGGAAGCTGTGGATCAGGATGAGCCAGCGGGTATCGATCTGGCTGTTCTGCCGCCCGCAATTGCACGCCCTGAACCGGTGCAGGCGGATAATGACAGTGTGCCGGAAGTGGCCGAAGAAGCACCGCGCAAGCGTACCCGCCGGGCACGCCCTGCCGCGACTGAAGCTGCCGAATAAATCGAGCAGCAACTAAACGAAAAGGGCGGCGCCGAAGGGTGCCGCCCTTTTCGTTTTGGCCATTGCTTTGCCGTGCGAATGGCGAATGACCCTGGGGCCGAGCGCCCCAACGTCAGACGGACGGTAGCGCCTTGGGCCGATGATTCTCATCCAGCGCAACAAAGGTGAACAGCCCGCTCGTCACAGGGATCTGTTCATCGGCAGGGCCGCGCGTTGCCACTACGCTGATACGAATCGCCATAGAGGTACGCCCGCGCCGTTCGATATTCGCGTAGACCGATATGACATCATGCAAGAGGATCGGTGCCAGAAACTCCATGGCTTCGATTGCGACGGTGGCCACCGGGCCGCCAGCGGCGCGATGCGCGATGAGGCCGCCGGCGATGTCCATCTGACTCAGCACCCATCCACCGAAGATGTGGCCGTTGGCGTTGATATCGCCGGGTCGGGGCACCGTGCGCAAAATAGGATTTCGGTCAGTCATCGATGTCGATCATCCCTTTCATCCGGTCCTCGACCTGCTCGTCGTGGCCAGTGCCGCTCGATAAAAAGAGCAAGCCCATGAGCGCCGTGCCCAGCATGAAGGTGAAAAACACGCCCAGCGCCGTGGCGATGATCATGTGGATCGGCATGGGCCCGGTCCAATACCACAGCGCTGCAATAGCTGCGCCGACGCACAGCAGTGCGCCCAACGCCATCCATATCATCAACCGCCGGTAGCGGGCCCAGGCTGTTGCGGCAATTTCTGGATTATCGAGCGCTTGAGGCTGCTTCATCTCTTCCCTTTGGCGGCTGGACATGGGATCATCAAGCCCCCCAACCAATGAGCGGATGAAAAAGCATCCGCAAGAAGGGAGAGAGCGATGACGATAGCGGCAATTCTCAAGACCAAGGGCAATGACGTGTTGCAGGTGGCACCCGATGCCACGGTTCTATCGGTGGTAGCGATGCTTGCGGAGAAACGGATCGGTTGTGTGCCGGTCGTCGACGGCGGTGAAGTCGTCGGAATATTCTCCGAGCGCGATGTGGTGTACCAGCTCGGTCAGGGCGGACCGGCCATGCTTGATGCCGTTGTAAGCGGCGCGATGACGTCGCCTGCGGTAACGATCACGTCCGATACGCCCGTTATGTCAGCGCTATCGCTCATGACGCGACGCCGGATGCGGCATCTGCCTGTAGTGGATGGTGGAAAGCTGGTCGGCTTCGTTTCTATTGGCGATCTGGTAAAATACCGGATCGATCGCATCGAATCGGAAGCTGCCGCGATGCGGGACTATATTCAGAGCGCGTGATTATGCTCAGGCGGGTGCCGTGCGATGAACGACGAGGCCGATAAGTTCGTCCATCGTGGCACGCGCGAATAGAAAGAGGATGGCGGCGAAACTTGCGCCACCGGCGCTCACCAGTGCGCCGAGGCGAACGGGTGCCGCCAGCGGAGGTAAAATCCGGTCGATCCCAGCCACCACCAACGCCATTGCGGCTGCGCAAAGAATGGCGGGCAATATGGCTGTACCAAGGTCGCGGAAGCGCAGGCCCATTGGCTTTCCGGCAAGTCTGACTGTCGCGAATGTCAGGAGCGGGAAGGCAAGCAGCCACGCCCAGGCAAGGCCGATCGCGCCAAAGCGAATCCCGATCCAGAATGCCACCGGCATGATGATCGCCCCCACCATGGATACCTGCGCGGTAACGCCCGGTCGGCCCAGCGCATTGGAAACCGGCGCGAACATCACCTGCAGGGTCATGAAGGGCATGGCAAAAGCCAGGACCGTGACGAATGGTGCCATCCCCAGCCACTTTTCACCGAATAGCGTGGCAACGAGCGGCTCTGCAGCAACGGCCATGCCGAAATAAATCGGACAGGAAACCAGCAGAAGCAGGCGGACGGCCTTACAGAAAGAGGCAGCGATTCGCTCCGGGTCTTTCTGCATCCGCGCATAAGCGGGAAAGGCGACCTCGTTGAGCGGGGGTATGAACTTGCTCACGAATATCTGCGTCAGGAAGAGCGCTTCGGCGTAGAGACCCAGCGCATGAGGCGAGAGGACTCGTCCGGCGATGAATATGTCGGCCTGGCTTTGCACGATCCAGAAGAGCTGTGACCCCAGCAAGGATGCGCCGAAAGCGACCATCGCCCCTGTACCGCGGAAATTGAAACTGGGGACCGGCAAGAACCGAGTCGCGATACTGTACCCGATGCCCTTGACCCAGAAGAGGGCGAGAGGCGCGAACACCAGCGTCCATACCCCCCAACCGGCCAGCGCGCCGCCGATGGCCATCGCTGCTGCTGCGGCTGCGGCAACAAGATTGACGACGGCAGGTCGTTTGAAGTCCAGCGATCGTCCCATCACCGCTTCGGGAATCGCGATAAAGGGCGTTGCGAGATAGATGAGGGCCTGCACGCGCAGGAGATCCGCAATCATCGGCTGTTCGTAATAGTCCGCTGCGACTGGCGCGATTGCCAATTGCAGCAGCGCGAGCGCACCATTGAGCAGGAGCATGATGCCAAAAGCCTGACGCAGCTTATGCGAATCGAGAGTCTCGGACTGCACAAGCGCGCTCACCAAGCCGTATCCATTAAGAAAACCCATGAAATTCAGGATGACTTGGGTCATGGCAAACAGGCCATAATCCGACGGATCGAGCAGGCGAATGACCGCCAAAGTCGACGCCCAACTCACCATCTGGGCGACGATCTGGCTCCCGGATCGCCAGAATACCGCGCTGCGGATGCGCGCAGCAAAGCGGGCATCAGTGGCGTCGGCGTCATCCAAGCTCATGATTTTCCTGACTAAAGTAAACTGATGGGGGAGGTATACACAGCTATGTTGAAGACCATCCTAATGGGGGTGGCTGAAATTAATTTGAAATAAAATTGCAAAAACCGTTTGACGGGTCGGCGCCTCCCCCATATATGCCCTCTCACCGGACGGGGCGCTGCCTACAGACAGCGCTCTCTACGGTCGCCACCATAAACGGACAGCCTGTCCCCCGATAGCAATAGCGGGGAACACTAGTTGTCCGCCTCTTGTGTCGGTGTAAACGGTTCTTTGACATTGTTAGTTTGATGAAGGGACATGTGGGCGACGGCTCTGGTTTCGTACGGTTTTATGGCGTGCGAGATCAGTTAAAATTAGGCCGTTCCTATATGTCTCAATTTACATATCCACAGTGAATGTAATTTGTGCAGGAATGGCTCCATGAAATGGCAGCCTTTGACGTGGCTTATTCCG
>NZ_BSEF01000017.1:0-95367 GCF_027925545.1 Sphingobium sp. BS19 | reverse complement strand
GACAGAATGAAGAAGGACTTGGCGATCAGAGCGCTGGATATGGCGGTGCGCCTGCGCCAGCCTCCGGAAGGCTGCTTTTTTCATTCGGATCGTGGCAGCCAATATTGTTCTTACGACTATCAGAAAAAGCTGCAGGCCTATGGCCTGCGTCCATCGATGAGCGGCAAGGGAAATTGCTACGACAATGCGTCCGTCGAGACCTTCTTCAAATCCCTGAAGGCCGAACTCATCTGGCGGCAGAGCTGGCCGACGCGGCGTCAGGCAGAAGCCGCCATCTTCCAGTACATCAATGGCTTCTACAACACCCGTCGTCGCCATTCATATCTGGGCGGCATCAGCCCGCTCGCGTTCGAAGCCAAGGTGGCATAATGAGATAGGTGACCGGCACAAAACATGGGATAATCGCGGCGCGATTCGTCCCGGGCATCAGCATTTTGATATAGCTGACAGGGGTGGTTGCCCCCCGATATGATGGAAAAACGGGCTCACGATTGGCACCGGGCCCAAGCATCGCACGGAGAGCAACCATGAAACAGTATATAGGCTTTGACGTTTCACTAAAAGATACCGCGATTTCCATTCGTCAGGATGGAAAACGGATCTGGCGCGGCAAGTGCGCATCGGATCCCCAGATCCTGGCGCAGATAGTCCGCAAACACGCCCCGCATGCGGAGCGGGTGGTATTCGAGACAGGTCCATTGTCGACATGGTTCTATCATGCATTAACGGCGGCGGGAGTTCCCGCGGTCTGCATCGAAGCGCGTCATGCGCAGAAAATATTGAACGAGACGCTCAACAAGACTGATGCCAATGATGCTGACGGTCTGGCCCAACTGGCAGAAGCCGGCTTTTACAAGGCGGTCAGGGTGAAGTCGTTCGACGCCATGTTGACCCGCACACTGGTGGGCGCCCGCAACCTGTTGCTTACCATCTCAACGCAGCTGAGCAATCAGATCCGCGGGGTCATGAAGACGTTTGGCATCATCGTTCCCAAGGGTACAGGCCGTGTATTCGACGGGAATGTCCGCGAGCTTCTGGACGGCAGGGATGGCCTGGCACAGATCATATTGCCTTTGCTAGAGGCCTGGCGCGACATCCGCAAGCGCGCCGCAGAACTTGATCGTCAGTTGCTCGCCGCAGCCCGGCAAAGCCAGGCAATCAAGTTGCTGATGACGATCCCGGGAGTCGGGGCGGTCACGGCCGTCTCCTATGCTGCGGCGATCGAAGACCCAGCAAACTTCAAAACTTCACGCGCGGTCGGCGCCTGGCTCGGGCTTACCACGCGGCGTTACCAATCAGGCGAAGTGGATTATGACGGCCACATCTCGCGGCGAGGCGACAACTATCTGCGCGGCCTCTTATACGAGGCGGCAACGGTCATTCTCACGCGTACCCACGCTAGCAACCAGAGCGGCCTCAAAGACTGGGGCCTCAGGCTGCGCGAGCGGCTGGGTTTCAAGCGCGCCGCGGTCGCTGTGGCCCGCAAACTGGCAGTCATCATGCACACAATGCTCAATACAGGAGAGGCATTCAACACATCGGCTGGCGTCACCGCATAACCAATTCACCTGCTTAACTTCTCAGCGCGTCAGCATCTGACGTATTGAGGCGTCCCTGCCGCGGACGTGGGTCAGGTCATTCCGCTTTAACGGCTGCAGCTTTTTAAAGACTGCGCACAAAACATAGGAAGACCTTGCCTGCGGAGACCCATCATGCGGCGGCTTTATGCCGACCGCGAAGACAACCCTGCTCCCGGCATACGAAAACCCTCGCGCGACACGCCGTATTGAGAAAAACAAGCACAAGGTTGATTAACGTGTCGACGCCCTGCCCGACGCGATTAGCCTTCCCATGCCAACCACGCTTGACTGCAGGGATGCGATTATACAACCGTTACAAGTCCAGACGGTGCTCTGCAAAGTGCGGGACATGGAGAATGCGGTTCGCGCCGTACTACGCGAAAGCGGGCTCAAAGTGGGAGCTCCAGGGCGCAAGCTGTTCGCCACGCGGGTGCGCGAACTCGCTGAAACCGATCCTTCGCTGGCGGATATTACAGAACCCTTGCTGGCCATCATCGCCGCCATGCACTGCCAACTTGAACGGCTGACACGCCGTGTTCTTGAGGCTGTTCGAGTTGAACCGATCTGCCGACAGTTGATGACCGTGCCCGGCGTGGGGCCGCTGACGGCGCTCGCCTTTCGCGCGACGGTGGATCGACCTGACCGCTTCCGACGATCTCGCGATGTCGGTGCCCACCTTGGCCTGACTCCAAGGCGATATCAATCGGGTGAAACAGATGTGCAGGGACGCGTCAGCCGGTGCGGCGATGAACTCGCGCGCACATTGCTTTACGAGGCGGCCCATACGTTGTTGACCCGATGCAAGAAATGGTCGGCGCTCAAGGCCTGGGGCATAGGTATTGCCAAGCGGCGGGGGATGGCAAAGGCCCGCGTCGCTGTCGCCCGTAAGCTCGCAGTGATCCTGCATCGGATGTGGAGCGATCAGACCGAGTTTCGCTGGGGGAAGGTTCCTGCAGGCCAGGCAGCATGAGGAGGCACAATCAGAATCCCGCCTGAGAAGACGGGTAGCGTCGTTCCCATGGGGACGAAGGGCAAGACGATCTCGCTTAGAGTCCGGAACCTCAGCCCAGCTGAAGGTCGCGAAACAGATTGAGACGCCTTGCTCTCCATGACCCCATTATGCGGCGGCCTTGCGCCGACCGCGGAGAGAAGCGAGTGATCCATGGGAACGATCACGTAATCGAGGAAGCAGCTTGACCCAAAGGGCCCCAATCAGAGAAGACTCTTAGCAGCGCCACGTAGCATGGTTCATCCACACAGCGACTTGGGGATCGACTCCGCTGCGCCAGCTGCGGGTGAAAGCACATGCTACTCACGAAACACTCTGTGCACTCGGTCTGGCAAATCAAGGTCACTCACGGGCGAAAGACAGCATCTCCGTATCTCGTCCGCATATGCTGAGCTACCGAACTACGATAGCGTCTCTGCCGCCACGTCGTCGGGCTGTGATAGACGCCAATCGCCTTCCAGTAATTGCCGTTCGAGCGCAGGGCAGATAAGAATATCCACCTTGCAGCCTCCGCGTTGAAGCAGGGATCAAACCGCAGCCAATGTCGAACCTGAACAGGTGCACGCCCAACAAGCGCAGCGATGCGAGGTATCCACCAACTGTTGATCTGCAAGGGACCAAGATCGTAAGAGCCATTGATGTTACGAACCTCAGCGCCGATCCAGCCCGCTTCCTGATCGCGCAATCCCCAAAGCGTTTTCTCGAGCCAGGGCTGACCAAGCGAGGCTCGCCGAATACAGGCGGAGATCCGCAAGTCCCCCTCGTCAGAAGACTTCGAAAGTGTGGGGGCGGTGTACAATGCCATAGTGATGACGGCAGTGCATAGCAGCCTGGGGATGCCGTATGACCTCATCCGACCCTCCTGATAGCGGTTCCAGGCGTAGTGATCGTATTGGTCGGATCACTGTAAAGTGACAGCGCCGCAACTGGGCCACCTTTCAGAAATGCATAGAGCGCTCTCCCCGAACTGATCTCGGCGGCGGCGCTACGAGCGAAAGAAGTCCAGCTGTCAGGCCCGGTCCATCCAATGCGTCTGAAGGAAACTCTACACCTTCCGGTCAGGCGCGACGTACGGAATTCAAACCCATGCAGAGGTGGGACAGCGCCCGCGAAGCGCTTTCCCTGGGTCAGCTGAACGGCAAACTTACAGCGAAGCATAGGCAGTTACCTTATCGTTCGGGGCCATGGGAGGGTCCGGGTCGATGCGCAGGAGATTCGCTTTCCCGGTCGATGCCGGTTTTCGGCGCTGTCCATTCGGCGCGCGCATGGTCGAGAATGCCTGCGAGAAACCTGTCGAGCACCTGCGCGATGTTCCGGGCACCGTCGGCAAGATGCTCAGCCGCGCCACGGGGTGAGCGGTCACGATAGTGGAGTTGTCGCTCGAGCGCCCGATCGCGCCGCTCGTTTCGGTCTCGCTCCTGCTCGGCCCTCAAATTTTCCAGATGGCCTTCCCGGCGTTTCGAGAAGGCATCTACGCGGTCAGTCTTCAACCGGCCCAACCCTTCCGACGAAGACGTCTTCTCTCCTGATTGGCGCTCGAGCTTGCCAATCAGTTCCTTGACGTTGTTGGTCCATAGCCTGGCACCGAATGCCGCGCGGGTAATGGCAGTGTAGAAATTCTGGGCGTTGACCAGCGGCGATTCGACCGGCGCCAGCACGAAAACGCGCGGATAGGTTTTGGACTGGGCGGAATAGACCGTCTCTGCATAACCATGATCCCAGGTCCGGTGTTCCGACAGATTAACCTGCTGCACGCGCCCATCTCGATCCCAGCGGATCGTCGCTACCGGCCCATCAAGTTTTTCTGCGGTGCCGCGCTCCGCATTGCGTAGCCCGAGTTCGCGATTGACGAGCCGCCACTGCATACGGTCACCCTCCGCAATATCCCGTTCTTCAGGATTGAACACATTGATGTGGCGGGCCTTCGTCGTCTGCGGATCCCAGCGTATGACGCGCCCCTGATCGTCGACAAAACGCACAACCTGGCGCCCATTGACCTCCCGGCCTAGTCCAGCGACCCGATAGTCGGCGTGCCGTGCGATACCGAGGTCTGCAATGTCCCGCTCGAAACGCACCACCTGTCCTGCCCCGTAGAAGCGGGCCATATGCTTCTGGATATTGGTCGAGCCCGCTGGGGCCAGGATGGAAAACCTACTATCCTCGGCGGCCAGCCCATTCTCGTTTTTCAGCGCTTCGCGAATCTTACTGTTGACGATCAGCCGGGTCGCATTGTCGAGAACAAGGATATTGGTCCCTGCCCGTGATTCCGGCTTGAGCCGTATCCAGGCATTGACGACCTGCTCCGCCATCTTTTCATTGTCGTCGACGGTGTTGACGCTATCGAGCTTTGCCAATGCCTCGGCAAAGTTCCCGGCGCGCGCGGCGGTAACGGCAGCCTTGATCGATTTCGTTTCCTGCCGAACGGCTTGCGTCAACTCGACCGTCGGCAAGCCCAGCCTTCGCATCAACCAGAAGGGTTTGCCCTGCTCGATCGCCCCGGTCTGTTTCTCGTCTCCGAGGAAAAGCAGCCGTGCGCCGGTTGTCCCGCTGATCTCCAGCATCCGCTGGGCCTGGCGGCTGCCGAGCTGCCCTGCTTCATCGAGAACCAGCACATGGCGGTCCGTGATTCCCTGCCCGCCGCGCGCGACGAAGCTGGCGACAGTATGAGACATGATGTTCGCCTTGCTTCCCAGTTCCGCAGCGGCCGATGATGTGGGTGCTAATGCAATCAATGACGTTCCCGGCTCGGCCGCCTCAGCGAGAACTCTCACCAGCGTCGATTTTCCAGAACCGGCAACACCGTGAATCGCCGTGACCCGATCCCGCGTCAGCGCCGTCTCGACAAGTGCGCGCTGCTGCTGCGTGTTGAGCGACGTCCCGTCGAGCACGGCCAGCAAGCGATCGCTGGTGGCGATTGGACGCGCGTCATCAAGGCCAAGCGCGATATGCTGGGTCAATGCCAGCTCCAGACGCCAGGACTTCCGGCTGGTGCGGCCACGGGTCAACACCCTGTCACCGGTCTGATCATGGGTCGGCAGCAATTTGCGCAGGACCTCATGTGCTGCGATCCGGGGACGGATATCGTCGAGCCGGACTTCACCGACATAGGCAGCAAGACCAGTGCGCAATATATCGCCTAAATTGTTGACCGCCTCGGATGTCTCCAGTTGCCGCAAGCCAAAAAGAGCCGCACGCGACGCATCGCGTTCCGTGGGCGCCGGATGCTCCCCTTCCAGACCCCGCGCCAGCGCAGCAATCTCCTGCAGCGTTTCGACACGCTTGCCTGTCCGCTGATGCCATTGCGCGCTGAGTTCGGCCTCGCCGATCTTCACCTTCGCCTTGCGGGTGGCGTAAAAGGAAGCACGCTGGGCTTTCTGGCCCACCAGACCATGCTCGCGCGCATGGTCTTCAATCGCCTCGGCGCGCTTCGAGAAATGGTCGATCAGGTCCTTCGGCACGCTTCGTATCTCGAACAATCCGGAACGCGGATCAGCATCGATTTCATAGCCCGCTTCGCGCAAACCGAAGGCCAGCGCGTTGCGATAGATCTGCCCGGCCACGCGCTGTTCGCCATACATGACCCGGCTTTCCAGGCTTGCCATGGGATCGCCATTCTCGTGGTTCGTCATGTTGAGCACGACGAGATGCGTATGCAGATGTGGATCGAGTTCCCGGCTGCCATGCTCGGTGAAACGAGCAACCAGGATCCGGCCCGTTGTTTCGTGGACGATCTTCCCTTCATCACGGCGGCGCAACTGCGCCTGCTCTTCCAGATAGGAGATAGCCGCGTTCACCGCGCGCTCATGGGCGGCGAGCACGCGTTCGTCACCTGCCACCAGCCCCATGATCGAAACCGACTTTGGCGCATTGACCGCAAAATCCCAACCGGGGTGATGCTGAATTTCGCCATCCGCACGGTGTCGTCCGAGTTGTTGATCGCCGACTTTTCCAGCAAGTAGGTCGCGCAACAGCTTTGGATCAACAGCGCCGGAGAGGCCGAGATCGGCTGCCAGCTTCCCACCCCATTCAGACGGTTCGTTACCGCCCTTGGTGTAGTAATCGCCAACCGTGTAGTAGCGGGCGATATTGGCTGGTGTGCCATGGAGGCGTTGCGGCTGGATCATGCTGGCCTCGCCCGCTCACGCGGTCCGTCATCGCGGCCATGCTGGACAAGATCGGACCGGATTTCTCCCTGCTTGCCGGCAAGGATCGTCCAAAGGTTGCGGGCGGGCGCAGGCAAATCCGCATTCTCGTCATTGAGCAATAAATCTTCCACACGTTGCGGATCGATGTTCGGCGCTGGAAGCGTAAACAGTTCCGGCTGCGGTGATGGCCTCGGGACAGATTCTGAAGATAGCGAAGGCTTCGCTGGCTTGATCTCGACATGTGTCGCTGGCGGAGATGACTGCGTGGCTTCCCGCTCCATCGCTTCACGAACACGCGCTTCGGCGTGAGCGATGCGAACGAGCATCTCGGCCTTGTCGATCTGAATGGGGGGTGTCGTGCGTTCGAGGAAGGCTGGTCCCAAAGAGGGTACGTCGTTGAACCGGCTATCGAACCGCACCACGGGCAAATTGCGGCCGAAGCGCAGGAAGCCCACCAGGTTGGGCAGGTTGGTGACCTCGGTCGACATGACCAGTGGCCGCGTCACCTGCATCCGCGACAGATTGACCCCATCGCGCATGTCGTTGACCCCATAGGACATGCCCTCATTGGCTTCGACCTGTTCGACCTGACCAAGGTTGATCGAAACATGCTCGGCGGTATCCGTGTCATTCGCGCGCAGCGCCACCCAGGTCGAGCAATAGCCAGTGATCGCAGCCGCATCGTCCTTGCCGTAAGTGGCCTTGAGCTGGGGATAGGACTGGAAGCCCAATATGCCGCAGCCGCCATATTTGCGGGCACGGGCAAGGAAATCCGAGAGCGACGGCAGCTTATGCAGCGTCGGCAGTTCATCGATCACGCAATAGAGCCGCCGGTCGCGATCTGGCGTCAGGCTCATGATCGCGCTGATTGCGATGTCGAGCCAGACGGTGATAAGCGGGCGTAGCGAGGGAAGCTGATCGGCTTTCACTGTGATGAAGAGCCAGCTTCCATCAGCGCCCTTTTCCACCCAGTCTCGGATCGAGAAGCCGTCTTCGGTGTCATCGAGATAGCCGAAGCTGCGCATGACCGATGCAAGTTCGGCCTGGATGCCGGCTGATGTCCGTTCGCCTTCGGTGCTGATGAAGGCGGCGGCATCGGTCCCGGTGACAAAGGCGGCGAGGTCCTTCAGTTTAGAGCGCAGCAGACGGTCGAGCAGGACCGAGACATAGGTATGTTTCTGGCGCGCCAACTTGCGCATGACCGCAACCAGCGTCCCCCGCGCCGCCTTCGCCCAGAAGGGATCGCCATGCTTGTCGGGAATGGTCGATTCCGCGATCTGATCATAATGGTAGTCGCGCGGCACATCGACCCAGGGCGACCAGCGCGCCGCGCGCTGGTCGAGCGGGTTGAGCAACATGTCAGTGCCCTGCCGATAGAATTTCTCGACGAAGGTCCCGGCGGTATCATAGACGATGGCGCGCCGACCCGATTTGCGGATGCCGTCGAGCATGCCGACGATCAGGTTTGTCTTGCCTGTGCCCGGCGCACCGCACAGCAGGATATGCTCAGGCTCATAGGCCTCAGGCACCGGCACATTACCGATTACCAGCGGTCCCTTGGTCTGTCGCCATAGCGCGCGTTTCACCTGACGGATCGTGCCGAACCTTGCCCCTCGCAGATATTCGTTGGAGCCCAGGCCCTTACCCGTCCGGGTGAAGTAGAACCAGGCCCAGGCGAGCATGACAAGGGTGAACAGGCCAGAGAGCAGTGCGCCATGCAGCAGATAGACTTCAAATGCATGCAGGGTCTTTTTCGCGAGGGTGGAGGCAACCAGCCAGTCCGCCGAGGTCCAGTAGGCCTGGCCTTCGGGGGTGCGAAACTGCACCGGATCATTGGTCCCGGCGGCGGCATCCACCTTGATCGTGGCTTCGGCCAATTTGACCAGAACGAACCGCTCATACTCGGTCGACTTCTCGAACGCATACCAGAGCGTGCCGATGATCCAGATGATGAAGCCGGCCAATATGGTCTGGTAGAAGACCTGGGTCGTCATTCGGACATTGTGGACGATCGCCTGTCCGCCCCGCGTCCAGGAGCCTAACGTGTCGTTGCGAAAGATGCTCATGGGATATCCTCGCCGCCAAGCAGTCCACGTTCGGCAAGGATCATTCGGGCCTGCGCCATGCCCTGCTCGAGCGCGCTGGGAGATTGCTCGCCGACGGACGTCGCGACGATTGACAGGATCTGGATCGAGGTGGCGAGGATCTCATCCTGGGAGGAGAAGACATAGCGTTTGCGCTCATCGACCGCCTGTTCAAGGAGCTGACGGATGAACCCCGATAAGGACAGGTTCGCGCCGAGCGCACGGCGCATCAAGGCGGCATGCAGCGATTCATCGAGGCGGAAATTTAGCTTGGGCAAGCGAAGGGTCTCCTTATCCGGAGACCTTCGAAAATATCATGAAGCGGTCGCATATTACCGGAACGGCAATATTGGTGCAAGCCGCCCTATCACCAGATTGATCCAGAGATTTAGCGCTGAGAATACCTGCCGACAGGAAAACGGGCTGAGCGGACTCTGTCAGTTGCCTCTGATGATGATGGAAGGCGGCGGCGTTCCGCCTGTCTCCCCGCGGTGTCGACGGATTTCGCCGATCCCCAGTCTGATCTTCTTGGCTACAACGTCCGACATGCGCCGCACCTCACTGGGCGTATCGAGACCAGGGACGCCCTCCAGAAACTCGGCCAGCAAAATCGTGAGCATCTGACAGACTTCGGCTGAGCCGATATAGAGTGTGTCCCCCTTCCCCGCTTCCGGAGAGTGCTGCCTTTGCGCCGACACTTCGCAGATGGCCTTTACCACCGCCCGGCGTAGGTCGCTGATATAGTCCTCGTTCAATTCCGGCATGGCGCTATCCTTTCTGAAGCGGCAAAAAGACCATGAATTCGGCCAGGATTCAACGGGCGTCGCCCCGACGGTTCCGGCGTCACTACATTCTGGGATCCGCAATGGCGTACGACGCGTATCACCAAATTCCAGATGTCGTTTCAATAAGATAGGTTGGACCAAGTGAGCGTGGTGTTTCGCGTACGACAGCCCACCGGTTCGACGTAAGACATGTAGTACAGACTTATCTTAATGTTTTCAGGGCATAATGCGCGCGCAGCACCCGTGCGTAGGGTCCATTACAATACGGCCTTGCGCCGTGCGTCCCGCCTTACGCAGCGCGCTCGCGCTGCGCAGCCTCGTGCCGGTAGGCGCGGGGCACCCTTTCTGCTGGTTTTCAGGGGTCGATATTGAGGTGGATCGAGGGGTAAATCTCATGGGCTTGTTCTCCCAGAATGTAAAAAAGGGGGACGTGCATCAGGGCCGGTCCCGCGAGCGGGATTACCTTCTTCAGGGGATTTAACGACAGGCTCATCGCCGCCTCGTCGGCGCGCCCTTCACCCCGCCAGTTCCGCAGTAAGGGGCAAGCCACTCTTGCTTTGGCCCGTCGAAATGGCAAAGTTGCGTGTGACGGGCAGGCCATCGGGGAAGGACGATGGAAATGCCAAAGATGACCGAAAGGGATCGGCTTGCCGATCTCGAAACACGTCAGCGTAAGCTGACGGAAGATCTGGAAACCGCCCGCCGCGCTCTGCGCGGCAAATATGCGGCCATGGTGAACGATGTGCCGATAGAAACCCTGACGGAGCGCGAGTTTCGCGAACTTCTGACACAGGCTATCCGGGTTGGCGGCAGCGCAGCGCTGACGGCCCTGAAAAAGTTGCCGCCAGTGACCTGACCCGCCGCGAAGCGGCAATCTGATGATAACCGGCAGGGGTGGAGCATAAGGAACCCAGTCCTGTCGGTATCGGAGCGCAGGATGACGATGCGGTCTTCCGGCGCAAATCAGATAATGATGAAGCATCCCCGGTCGCCACACCGACGGATATCGGCGAGACTTCACCTGCGCCGACCTTCCCCGATCACAATGCCACAGGAGGCATCCCTCGCCACTGCCCTCCCCTCCTCTGATCGTCACATTGGACGTTTCCGCGACGACCAGCCCTTCCAAACCGCACCCGAAGGGTGTCCCTGCGACGAGCACGGCGAAGCCGCGCGCAGGAGGCCGGGACCGCGCTGGCGGTTCCGCATCGCGTCCGCGACGGGCCCGCTTGCGGGTCCCTGAGCGGGGGCGAGTGCTGCGCTCGAAAAAAGAAATGAGGATCGGCCCGGTAAACCGGACCGATCCTCTTGAGGCATCATTGCGCCTCCCATTCCTGATCGCTCAGCCTCACAAACCGCGCCGGGATACGCTTCTCCCTGACCAGTCGCGCAAGGTGCGATTGCAATCCCGATCCTTCGCAGACCAGCGCTTCGACGGGACGTAATCCGACCATCTGCTCGTTGCGTACGAACCCCGCCCGTTTGCCAAGCTTTGCGCTGAGCCGGAATGTTATGAGCGTGATTTTGCGCGACGCTGCCCACGCTGCGGCCATGGCGTCGCACCCCTTGTCCTGCGCAGTCGTCGCCAGCACCATCATCGGATTTCGGGATTTGGCTTCGTCGAGCTTCTCCCAGATGAGGCGGTCGTCGAACCAGCATTCCGCGCCTCCTGAGAAGATCACGATGGGTCCCTGCGGGTTGTGCGCGTCGGTTCTGCGCTGGCGACGGGCGGCGAGGAAATCGGTGGCGGCAATCACCGACGCGGTGCGCTTGCTCGACACCAGCGAGCCCCTCGGCGCGGACCATGGCCGCCCGGTTTCGGCGTGAAAAACGTCGGCGGCATG
This sequence comes from Sphingobium sp. BS19, assembly GCF_027925545.1. NCBI lineage: Bacteria > Pseudomonadati > Pseudomonadota > Alphaproteobacteria > Sphingomonadales > Sphingobiaceae > Sphingobium > Sphingobium sp. BS19. Next base: position 83,920 of record NZ_BSEF01000017.1, on the reverse strand, counting down.
GTCGCGCATGCACCGCAGCGCATCGGTAGCTTCGTCGAGATATTCAAGTTCGTAGCGTGCCTGCTCGAGTTCGACGCTGTGGATTTCGCTGCCATCGGCGCGACGCAGCAGGTCCTGAACCTGCCGTGTCGCCTTGTCGGCCTGGCCCTCCCACTGGTCGGCGACGTGATGAAAGCTGTTGACGATACCCCATGCCAGGCGTTGCGCGGCGGGTTCCAATCGCGTCTCCCGCAGGACATCGAAAAGTGTCGTGACGATCAGTTCGACGGCGAGCTGGGCTTCCCTCGGATCGGGCATATCGGTCGCCATCTCCTCACCGCCTCGCCCGATGCGGACACCATCGAGATCGGACGCGAAGGCGGTGTGGAAATCGTCGGTGGTGGCCGCTGTCTCCTGCGTGATGAATGTAGCAATGTCGGAAAATGTGCGGTCGGACTGGTTGATCTTCGTCATGTGAACCTCCTTTTGAAACGAAAGAGGTTCTCCCCTGGGCACGGGCTCCGAGCGGCGGGGTCAAGGATCGCGGAACGCGACCGGCGAAGCCGGCGATGGGGGTCACGATTTTTTGGGGCGGCCACTTTGGTCGTAGGAGAAGCGCCCCGCCTGACCCGCCCCGAAAAATGGTGGGGCCCCGTCGTCCTTGAGGCCGACGCGGTCCCGTGCCACCCTTGGAATTCTTGAGAGAGAAGAGGCGTTGCGAATCTGGGGCTCGATGCCCCTGATTCGCAAATGGGTGCCTCCAGACGCTGTCCTCGGGGGAGAGAGCTAGCCACGCTTGCCCTCATCGCCAGGGTCAGCATCTGTTCCATGAAAAAGGGGACAGCACGCGTAGCGCTGTCCCCGAACGGAATGCGAGCGATGTAATGTCAGGCGGCACGGCGAAGTCGGCTGCGCTGGGGCGGAGTGACTTTTTCGACCGGCACCTGGTCGGCCTTGCGGAAGGCATGGATCGGAACGCTGGCCTTGCGCAGGGCCTGATAAAGGTTGGCCTGAATACCCGATCCCTCACCCAGCAAGGCTTCGACGGGTTTCAGATCCACCAGCTTGCGGTTGCGGGCAAAGGGCGCTCCGCGCCCTGACCCCGTCAGCGAATAAGTCACAAGTTGCACCTCCCGATTGCCCGCCCAAGAGGCCACGATCGCGTCGAAGCCCTTGCGCTGCGCGGTCGTCACCAGCGTCATATGCGGGATGCGTTCGAGGATGGTATCGAGCCTGTCCCAGAGCAATTGCCAGTCATGCCAGTCGGCATGGCCTGAGGCGATGACGATCGGTCCACGCGGTCGGTACCGCTCGCGTTCGGCCAGTTCCCGGGCACGCAGGAAATCCTGTATCGACACCTGCGTGGCGGTGGCGGCTTTCGACACACGCGATCCGCGGGCGGGCGACCAGGGGCGACCCGATAGCACCCGGAAAGTTTCGGCGGCATAATCGCGCATGCACTCGACCGCTTCGCGCTGTTCGGTCAGCGACTGGCACAGGAGCTGTTTCTCCTCCAATTCGCTATTGAAGACCTCGGAAGGCTCCGTGCGCCGGATCATGTCGCGCAGTTCATGGGCCAGCATGTCTTCCTGCCGTTCGAGCTTGCCCGCGACGAAATGGAAACTGTTGACCATGCCCCATGCGATCTCGGGCGCGAGCGCGTCGAGGCGGGTATCGGTCAAAAGATCGAATATGGTGGCGATCACGCCAGCACAGTCGGCCTGCGCATGGAGCGGTTCGGGCATGTCATGCTCGCCCGGCGCGTCGCCCGGCGCAATGATCGAAAGCGGGATGGGATCGCCAAAGGCGCGCTTGAATTCCGGTGTCGCCGTCATCTGCGCAAACAGCGCCGGCAGGTCTGCGAAGTGGCTGATACGCCGCGAATGGTCGTGGGTCATGGGACTTATCCTCATCAGGGAAAAGGAAAAAGGGGCGCGAACGCGCAACGACGTTCTGCCCCATTATGTCGGATCAGTGCGTGCTCGCCCGTGCACTGGCGAAAGCGGTCGAGCGCGTCAGGACGGCATCGACGATTTGCGCCGCATGGGGCGCAAAGGGTGTGCCTTCGAGCAGGTCATAAATAGCAGCGATGATCTCGCCGCATGTAACGCCGCCAGGGATCTCCGGCGAGCGGACCGCAAGCGTGTTTTGGGGTGCCAGCAGGTCCCGGATTGCGGGGCTGGCCATGATCGCGACGCAGAGCGCCGAGAGATCGGAGAGCGGCGCGATGTCATGAAAACAAGGAAGCGGCATGGACTGTCTCCTCATGCGAAGAAAGGAAAAGGGCCGAGGAAGCCTGACGCCTCCCCGGCCCGGAACGGGTTCCGATCAACGGATGATCAGAACGGGTCCTCCTCGCCAAACGGCGCGCCCACACCGGCCAGCTCGCCGTCAGCCCCTGCGGTGCTATCGCCGAAGCCGCCCTGATCGCGCGCGCCGCGATCGTCATAGTTGGTGCGGCTGGTACCCATGCCGCCTCCGAAGTCGGAGCGCATGGTGTCGCGCCGCCATGCAACCATGTAGCCGCCATGATCGGCCGGGAAGAGCGCGATCGGCAGCGGCTCGGGCAGGCTGGGGTCGTCGATATTGCCGGCAAGGAAAACCTCGCCGGTGCGCTTGGACGCAGCCTCCCACAAAGCGCCGACCTGAACCCAGCGACGCGCGACGTTGAGCGCCAGGATCTCGTAGACCGGAGCCTTCTCATTCCCGCTCATGACCTTGCGCAGCCCGATGCGCGGGAGATCGATCGTGCGGGTGGCGATCGAGCCCGTCAGGCGGCCGTTCTGATTGAAGATTTCACCGATGTTCATCGTCTTGACCTTTCGAATGTCGCTCGAAATCCATTTTCCGGCGACACCCTCCCCGTCCCTTCTCTCCTCTCTGTCCCGCCCTTGCCCTCCCGCGCCGCCCGTCGAAGGAACAGCGCTCCCCATGCCTCCCGCGCGACGCTCACCCCTCCACCCCACCCGCCGCGCTGCGACCGGCGCACAATTCTGCGCAAACCCCCGGCAAGACGGGCCGCGAATGCAGGGCCGCCGGGGGCAGCGAGGGTGGATGAGGCGCGAGGTTGGGGGAGTAGCGGTAGCGGTCCGCAAGGCGAGATCATGCGGCCATCGCCAGCCAGCGATCCGGCCACACCGGTGGCCTTGTCGTTACCCGATAGGCCTGAAGGGGCACGATCCCGCGAATGACATAATGCGGGATACCCGTGTCCCGCCGAAGATTGAGGGCGATTTTATAGGCGTGATCGAATGAGCATAAACGGTGCCGGCAAGGTGACAACCGCGCGGGCAGATCGGACGAGGGCATCATGGCCTCCATGCAGGAATATGTTCAGGCAGCGATTGACCGGTCGACATCGACCGCCGCAGCCGCGTTAAGCGCAAGCAGGCTTTGGAGCGTGACGGGTGTGCGATTTGCCCGCCGGGTCCTGGGACCTCGGGAGAGCCTGGCCGGATCGTTGAACCGGCAGCCGATACGCGCGCCATGCTTACCGATGACGGCGGGATCGCGGCCAAGCGCCTGGGCGACATCGACCATCGAGACGCCATGGGTCCAGGCGTTGCGGATGGCGCTATCCTCGTCCGCACTGAACGCGCGCATGAAGCCATGCACCAGCCCCAGGCGATTGGCATGATAGAGGACAGCGCGCACGCCGCGACCAAGGTCTTTGGCAATGTCCCGCGTCGAGACCTTGCCATAATCCGCTCGCAGCCGGGCTTCTTCCCCGGCCGTCCAGACAGGTCCCTGCCGAAACCCGTCGCGGCGGACATGCGTGCCGCGCAAGCCAAGCGCCTCTGCACGCCAGCGGATGGAATGCGGGCCGCGGCCAAGCCGTTCCCTCAACGGCGTCAGGCTCGCGCCATTGGTATAGGCGTAGCGCAGCAGCTCGTCTTCTTCGGTGATCCAGGGCCTGCCCCACCCCCTGCCGTAACCCAGTTTGCGCAGGCGTTGGCCAAGGCTGCGACTGTTCCGGGCCGGAAAACCTTCAGACGCCAGCGCCCTGGCAATGGCGACATAGGGCGCGCCGGTGGCCGCGAGTGCGAGTGCGCGGGCCATTTCCGCGTCGCTCCAGTCGTCCGGCTGGCAGGCATGGCGCAGCCCCAGCGCCGAAGCGCGGGAGATGACGCCAGCGAAGGGACGGCCGATGAGGCTGGCAATCTGGGCGACGGGAACACCCTTCTCGTACCCGACGCAAAGCTGTGCATCTTCCCAACCGCTGTAGGGCGGCGATCCCGGTTCGGAGAGACCGAGCAGTTGCGCACGGGCATAGAGAGCGCTCACACCCCGGCCGAGACGCGCCGCTAGCGTCGCGGTAGGTTCCTGCGCATAGCAGCGCGCCAGTTCCTCATCTTCCCATGCGATCCAGGATCGCCGCGAGTTCCGGCGCAGGCCAAGATCATGGATGCGGGTGGCCACGCCCGCACGGGACCGGCCAAACAATATCGCGATCTCATCGATCGTGCAGTCGTCGGCGAAGGCTGCGCGCAGGCGCTGTATTTCATCGGGGAGCCATGCGTCGGCACGGAAGGCGAGTTCGACAAGTGCTGTCGTTGCGCCAATGTCCCGTTCAGGAATGAACGGCGTGAGCTCGACGATATCAGCGTCAAGATCGAAGCTTGTCTGGGTCATGGCGTTCTTCCTTCAGACTAGGCCGATAACGGGCGTATCGACGACACGCAGGCGCAACCGGGCCGACAGCCGCGCAATCCGCGTATCGCCGCGTGGCATGGTGTCGGACGCACCGATCGCGGCGAGCAGGTCGAGCCCGGCATCGATATCGTTCGCCGGCAATGCGAGGTGACGCGCGAGATCGTCAGCCGTGGTGGCGTTGGGCGCTATGTTGCCCAACGCGCCGACAATACGGGCTGCGGCGGGGGCGGCCGGATCGAGGAGGAAAGCGTCGAGCGCACGCTGGCCTCGCATGGCTCCCTGGTTCCCTCTGGTCGGCGCGACCTCGCGCAGGGTGTCAAGATCGAGCAGGGTCCGGCTCTGGTCCGCATCGAGATCGGCGGCAGGAACGAGATCAGGCGTGCGCCCGATATGGGGGGTGATCGTGGGATCAATCTTCGCGAGCACCGGCGTCGCCGCAAGCGCCGGGCCGAAGGCGAAGAACTCTCCAGGCGGAAGCTGGCGCAGCAACGCCGCCTGATCGCTGCCGAACCCGAGAAGGTCGGCAGCGCGCGCAACATCGCGATCGAAGACGTTAAGGCCAATCAGATGATTATGCAGTTCGGAGACCACCGAACTGGCGAGCTTGGCGAGGCGCTGGGTCGCAATGATCGTGCCAATGCCGCGCTTGCGGCCGCGAGCGCACATATCCGTCAAGGTGGCGACCCCCAGACGGCGGGTTTCCGCGTCGCGGGCCGAGGCTGCCATATGGGGCGCGAGCAGATGCGCCTCATCGATGCACACCAGCACGGTGTGAGCCCAATGTTCGCGCGGCGTCGAAAGCAGCCCTGCAAAGAAGGCCGCCGCCTTCTCGATGCGATGATCGGGTTCCAGATCGGTAAGGTCGAGATGCAGGGCGATGCGGTGGTGCCGTGTTCGAAGTGCGAGGGCGGTGAGGCCATCATTGGCATAGTCACGCGCGATGACCGTGGTGGCGCCAATATGGGCGGCCAGGTTGGCGAACTCGCCTTCCGGGTCGATAATGATGGTGGTGAGATAGTCGAACGCTTCTTCGATGATCCGGCGCAGCGTCTGGCTTTTTCCCGCGCCCGAAGATCCCTGGATCAGACAGCGCCCCGCCATCAGTTTGCCCAGATCCAGTTCGAGCGGACTGGTCGATGAGCGGCCGAGCGGGACTTTCGTGTCGCGAGTAAAATCATGATTGGCGATCGTCATGGGATATGCTCCTTCGCCCGGGCTCGCTGAGAGCGGCCGGAGATGCTGGTCGAGGGAATGGCGGGCTTAAGGCGGCAATGCCTTGGAGTGCCTGGCGATCAGGGATGTGTGTGCTGCAATCCATCGAGCGGCTGCTCGGACAGCGTCGCGTCCTTTTCACAGGCCTCGCAAAAGGCGGCGTCGAACACGGCGCCGAGCACCCAGTCCTGGGCATCATCGTCCCAGCGCGCCCAGGCGTCGCGCATCACCTCGGCGCTGCCACATGCAGAACAGCGGATCGTGATCCTCCCAGCAGGGGTTGCGGCATTGACCGATTCCCCAGCGTCGCCCGTTGCCTCCCTCTGCATGGTTGCGAAGACCGGGAACCGATCGGAAGGCGGTTCATCACGGTCGAAGCTGAGCCAGTTTGCTCCGGCTTTGCGGGCGTCTGCCAGCAAAGCCCAGAATTCGGGTGAAAGCGCATCGGGGCGCTCGGGCCAGTCATCCATGAAGCCAAGATGGACCCAGAAGCCATATTGGTGCGCCTCGATGGTCAAGATCGGATGATCGACGATCATCCGGCCGCGCCTTCGCGGCGCGAGTTGGATCAGCCGGTCGATGGCGTCATGCTCAGCGCAGGGAAGATGCGCTGTCGAACAGGCGCAGACGGGGAAGCGGCGCATGGCCGGTCTCCTTGATTGGGTTGGGACAGGGGCGACAGGCGCGGCGAACAAATTCAGGGGCCATTTCAATTCGGCAGGAAATCGACCGTGATGGCACCGCGCTCGGCGTGAATGACGATCTTGCGATCGAGCGGGATCAGCCAGCTCAGATTATCCCACGCGCTCATGTTGATGGCTTCGAGGGTGGCAGCGTCCTCCCCAAGGAGGATATGCGTAGCGTGCTGCCGCGCTTCGCGCTCGAAGGATCGCGACTGGGTATCCCAGCTGTCGCAGTCGCCATCATCAGCCGCACAGAAGATCGTCGCATAGATCATGCGGCTCAGTCGGTCCGGCGTTATGCCACCATCGCGCGTGGCCAGGATGATGGCCTCCTCGATATCCCAACTGCCATTGCGGCAGACGAGCGCCGGGATTTCGATAGAATGGACGCTATGTGGCGCGTCCTCGCGACCGGTTTCACAAACCGTCAGCTCGATGACGATCCGGTCGACCAGGCCACAAGCGAAATCGGCGGAGAGACACATATCCTCGTCATAGCGATGCACGGCGCCTTCCCGGTCGATGCGCAGGGAAATATCCCTGATGACCGGGAGCGTGTCATACCAGGCGTAGCCTTGCAGCGCGTCTTCCGCCTCGACGAGTTGTACATCCTCGATGGGCGGTTTGCCCCGAGCCAGCGCAAGCGCCTGCGCAATATCGGGCTCCAGGGAGGGCACGATCAGCATTGCGCCTTCAGGAGCGATCATGCGGCTGCTGCGCCCATGGCAGTCGTCGGCGGTCTGCGGCCGCCAGATCGCCAGCCCTGAGCGCGCCTGCGGCAGCGTGACGCCCAGCTCGCAGGCCCGCTGCCAGGCGGAAGAGGGCAGCCGATGGTCCGGCCGGGTCGCGATGGCCTGGTACAGGATCTGCTCGGCAGCGTCGCGAAGGGCCTTCAATGCTGCGTTGTCGATCACCTCCTTGCGTGCCGGCAGCACCAGATGAATTTCCGGGGCATTGATAATGTCGATCCGGACCGTCCAGAGACGGCCACTATCCATTTCTTCCTGAACCGTAGGCAAGGCGCATTTGACGCGGTGCCCGTGGAAATTGATGCGTTGGTCGCCTGGCCAATCAGGATCCCGGTCATAGACACCGATACGGCAGCCGCAGGCGTTCTCGACAAACATGGCGTCCTTGAGGAAGTCTTCGCGGGGCAGCAGCGCCCCGTTCAATGTTACCGGTAAGGGATAGTGACTGGCTGCATCGGCGACGACCGCAGACAAGCCTTGCTTCCAGTCGGGCGGCAGTTCGATCGAGATCAGCGTGCCCCAACCGATCATGGCCGGGTCGATGGCAACCGGCACGCCGCTGTCCCATGCGTGCGCGGGGATCTGGACTTTCCAGGCCGTGGCGGCAGAGGGGGAGAAGGACTGGATTTCGATCGTGCGGCCGGCAAGGCTGAACATGCCCATGCCGGCCGGGTCTTCGCTGCGCGCGATGTCGGCGCCCCAGCCTGAATGTCCCAACATCAGCAGGGCTGCTGGATCGTCGATGCCGCAGCCATCATCGCGGATGTGCAGAAGGGATCGGCCGTCCTGTTCGGTCAGATCGACCGCGATGCAGGTGGCGCCGGCGCGTCTGGCATTCTGGAACATCTCATGAAGGCAGTCCCGGCTGTCGCCTGAAAAAAGGCGTGAAGCGAGGCGGATCGCGTCCGGGCTGACGGCGCTACGGATCGTTGCGGGAAGGGGCATGACGGTCTCCCTGGTTCCGGACTGGAACCCATCATCCCTTCCCCTCTTCCTCCCCTCCATTTGTCGTCAAAGGGCATGGTGCCCGTTGAGGCCGATGTGCAACCCGCTGTTGCGGCAGCGGTCCCCGGCTGCGAAGAACGAGGAATGCCCAAGGATATGGATTCGCAACTGACCGCCTTGCTCCGGCGCCTGCCGGACTGGATGCGCCGGGATATCGCCGCCACCGATCCGGCACGGCGCGAACGGGCCGAGGAGGCACTGCACGCCATGCTGCTTGCCCTGATCCAGGGAACGGCAGGGTCGGTATCAGGGCAGGACGGCTGATGGCGGCCTCCGGAAAGGGCAGTCGCGGTTCGGGCAAGATGACGTCCGAAGCGCTCGAGGCGCTGGGACCCGCTCGCCTTGCCCGGCTTGTTCTCGCCCAGGCCGAGCGTGACGCCGTCTTCGCCCGCGCCGTCCGCATGGAGCTGGCGGCCAAGGACGATAGCGGCGCGCTGGCGCACGAGATCGACAAGCGACTGAAGACCATCCGGCGTTCGAGAGGTTTCGTCGAATGGGACAAGGCGCCTGCACTCGCGCGCGAGCTGGATCAGTTACGCGAAACGATCATGGGGCCGCTAGCCGGACACTCGCTGAGCCAGGCGGTCGAGAGCATGCGGCTGTTCCTGAGCCTTGCCGAGCCGGTGTTCGAAAGATCCGACGACAGCAGCGGTTCGCTCGGCGAGATATTCCGCCAGGGCGGCGAGGATCTGGGCGGGCTATGGTGCCAGGCGGATGCGCCCAATGTCGAACTGCTCGCCGGGGATATTTTGACGCTGATCGAGGGTGATGGCTACGGTGTCTTCGACAACCTGCCGGATGCGGCTTCTCCAGCCTTGGGACAGAGGGGCCGCGCAGCTTTGCGCGGGATGCTGCTTGAGCGGCAGGCGGCCAAGACAGGAGATGACCGGCGACAGTTCGACTATAAGGTCGGCTGGCTGCTACCCAAACTCGCCGATCTCGACGGCGATGTGGACGCCTATATTGCAACGGTCGATCCCGATCGTCGCAATCCCCTGCTCAATGCGCAGGTGGCCGCCCGATTGATCGCACATGGCCGTGCGGTCGAAGCCCTCGACTGGATCGACGCGCCGGTTGAGCGCAGCCATAACGAGCGCGAGCTTGCCGAACTCAAATTACGGGCCTTTGAGGCACTGGGCCGCAGGGACGATGTACAGGCGCAGCGCAAGGCGATCTTCGACCGCTGGCTCGACGGGCAGGTACTGCGCGACTGGCTCAGGGCTTTGCCCGATTTCGAGGATGTCGCTGCGGAGAGGCAAGCCCTCGATCAGGCCATGGCATATGATCGGGCGACATCGGCGCTGGCGTTCCTGGTTGCCTGGCCCGATCTCAAACGCGCCGGCAGACTGGCAAGGAAAAGGCTCGAAGAGCTTGAAGCCCGGGCTTATGACGTTCTGCGTCCCGCCGCTGAGGCATTGGCGCAGGCCGATCCGGGCGGGGCGACCCTGCTCTATAGGCGGCTGGTCGCAGGCGTCCTCGACCGGGCAAGCTCGAAATATTACCCCTATGCCGCGCGGGACTTCGCGGCGGCGGCCGCCCTGTCCGACCGTATCGCAGGCGACACCGACATCGTGTCGCATGAGGACTGGCTGGCCGATCTTCGCAAGGTGCATGGACGCAAGATCGGCTTCTGGAATCAGGTCGCGGGGAAATTCGGATAGTCGCGGGGAAGCCGGGGCGACCAAATTGGAAACCTCCCTACCAATGGTGGAGCGGCAGTCCGTCGACGTCACTGCCGTCACAGTCGAAGAGCAGGAACTGAAAGCCGCGCGTGCGCGCGAAGGCGATGAGCCGCAGCAGGTCCTGCGGCAATTGCCCCCGGCGGTCGTCATCCATGGCGCGCGTTGGCACGAACCAGCCATAGACGGAAGCTGCGATGTCGATCGGTCGATCGCTGGGCGGCCAGGACGCCCATTTATCGAGGCATGAGGCGGTATGGACCGTCAGATGTGCGGTCGACAGTACACAATAGCGGCCTTGCTCGATCGATCCGGCAGCAAGGGGATATGGGTGTCCGACTGGGGCAAGGCGCACGCGATCCTTCGTGCAGCTTTCCGACAGATGACATTCGAAATAGATTGATATTGCTTGTGTGTTTGACAGATCATTCGGATTGCGGGCATCGTCGATCTCGCTCCAATATTCGCGGCAATAAGCGGCGATTTCCGCGTCGAGAGCCATCTCATCGGCCGCGACGTGGATGTTCATTCCATGCCGATGTTCAATCACTGCCGTGTGGACCTCTATCGGCCATGGAAATGGGCAAGCGGCGATCGCGTCTTCGCTGGCGCGGATAGCATTGATCAGGGCGTAATGCGCCGGTGGATCCAGAGTATCGGGCGCTACCAGGGCAGTGCGCGCACGCGCGAGAAGCGCGAGATGGTCCTCGCGGTTGGAAGCCGGGTCACCTCCTATGGGCGGAGTCGAAGTCACTGGGGCAGTGGGGCCGGGTGCCTTTCTGCGGATAACCGGATGGCGAGGATCCGACCAGTCGATCGCGTCGGCAATCCAGCGGGGCACGAAATCCCAGTCGAACGACAACGGATATTCGCCTTCGACCGCGCGCCATGCGGCCTCCACTGCATCGACCCAGCCTACCACGACAAGGCGCAGCGCCGCGGTCCCCAGCGCATCGACACTTTTGCCCAGAGCGAGTGCCAGATCGACGGCATGGGGCGCGACCGCCGGGTGGTCGCGAAGCTCGATGACGGCCTCCCACAAGCACGCGGCGGTTTCGAGATGGGAGAGCGTGTAGCGGGTCATCAACATGTTTCCTGGGTGAGGTGGCGAGGCGTACACGATCCCGACCGACGTAGGGCTCGGCTACGGTCTCGCGGCACGCGCGGACAGAAGGCGGCGCTCAGACCCTTGGCGGAGAACAGGGCGCAGACGTGGTCTCAGGGCCGCTCCGGATAGCCCGCGCATACCGATGCGAGGACTTGCGCCTGCGTTGACGGGAGCCGTGGGCTGTTCAGTAAGCAACCCAGGCGGGATCGAAAGCAGCCGGATCGGCGCTCATACCGCTAATTTCCGCAGCACAAGCGCCCGATTGGAAAAGATCGCGCGTAGAGATCAGACGGCGCGGACGGTAGCGGTTCGGCTGAGGTCGGGAATGCGCGCATCGTCATAGACGCTGTTCACGGACATCTGCAGCGCCTGTTGCTCCGCAGCGAACCAGGTGGATGCGGGAACGACGTAGGTCTCGGTGGCATATTGCTCGCCGCCGCTGAAGAAGGCGATGTCGACGATAAATTGTGGCAGGGAATGGGACGAATGGGCGCGCATGGCGGCATCCTTTCATGACGATGACCATCCCGGTGCGTGTCCGGGATGGCCGTGAGTAGGTGAAGCAGGAATGGGAGTGGTATCGCCGGGCGTCAGATCGCCTGTTCGAGCAGCTTTCTGGCCTTGTTTTCCAGGTCGAGGCGGCTGTCTTGATGCGGCTTCGACCGGGCCAGCGCTGTTATACCCTGGACAAAATCATAGATGGATTCAGGCGGACGGCCTTCCTCGGCGAGCACGGTCTGGATGATTTTCGCCGTCTCGGCTTTTGAAAAGCCGCGCTTGCGCAGGAAGGGTTCGCGGTCCTCCTCCTTGCGCGCGACGATCCGCTCGCGGGCGGCCTTGATGCCGGAGATGAAATGCGAGGGTGATGAGTTTGCGAAATGCTCAAGCGCCGGCGCGGCCTGATGCGCAAAACGGGCGGCGGCGAATTTCGAGTGGCGGATGTTGACCTCCTCGAAATTCTCGACACCCCACAGACAGCGGTTGGCGCATACGCCGCGTAGGTAAAAGGTCGCGATCCCGAGGGTCTTCGAGCCAACCTCGCTGTTCCAGGCGTAGAAACCGCGAAAATAGAGGTCGGGATCGCCGTTAGGCAGCTTGCCCGCCTCAATGGGGTGCGTATCGTCCACGAGGAACAGGAAAATGTCTCGGTCCGATGCGTAAAGTGTGGTCGTCTCCCTGGTGATATCGACATGAGGGTTATAGGTCATGCTGCCCCAGTCGATGGTTCCGGGCACCTTCCACCTTGTGTCCCCGACGCCATCGCCGGCAAAGGCCATCACCGCCTGCACCAGTTCCCAGTCGAAGATCCTGCCATATTCCGATCCGGTAGCCGCTCGCAATTCGGGGCGGCCATTCTCGGTCTGGAGCAGTTTGACCTGCTCGCCCCGGTGGTTGATCAGCCCATGCTGGAGATTGATGCCGGCAAGCGCGGCTGGCAACTGGCGCAGATAGGAGGCCGGAGCACCGACGAGACTTGCCACCTGGCCGAAGGACCAGTTGGTCGGCACAAGCGGACGATCATCGCCCGGCGCCATGAGCATCAGCCGCTCTGGATTGTCGCTTTTTGCCTCGACCCGGATCGACCGGCTTTCGACGATGCGCGTGGTCGCACGGTCCGCGCGAGTGCGCACGGCGTCATAAAGGCTGGTTAGCGAGAGATATTTCTCGTCGTCGGGGCGTGAGAACCACTCGGAGGATACGCGGCTGCTCATATGTCCGCGCGAGACATCGATCCGATAGGGAGCCTTGAGCCGGGGGCTGTCGGTCATGGGGGCAAGAGTCGCCATGGAAATCGTCTCCTTGAGATATAGAGCGACAGGCGCTTCTCGGCCCCTGTCACATCCCCACCCCTCACCTCCCCTTTTTCGGGTCATGCGATCGCGGTTTCGCAAGACCTCGACCGACGGCAGCAGTGATGACGGCCGTTTGCGCGTTTTACAAAATAGTGTATATGTTGAACGAAAGGAGTCTGTGATGACGGCGAAGCACGAAGATCATCTGTCCCAGCGACATGGAGCGGTCGTGGCCGCTGCGAAGGCGGCGGGCTTGCTGTCGGGCACGAACAGTGCGGTCGGCGCGCGCGTGCCGCGTGAACTCATCGATCGCGCCAAGATGCGCAGCGGCATCGCCTCGACCACCGATCTCGTCGAATATGCCCTCGCCAAGGTGGCGCTTGAGGATGATTTTGGAGCCAGGCTTGTGAGCCGGAAGGGTGCGATCCCGGCGGATATTGCGCTTGGGATTTGATCGCAAGGCCTCGTTGCGCAGGATCAGGCCGCAGCGATCTGCTGCCAGGCTGTCGCGACGCCCCGAAACTGAATTGCCGCTCGCTCACAGAGCAGCTGTCATAGGCCGCGAGCTTCTGCTCGACACCTGCGTCTATATTGATGTGCTTCAGGGCAAGACACTAGTTGAAGTAGACTCCTTGCTGGAGAACAGGATCGTCAATCATTCCCGCGTCGCGCTTGCCGAGATGACCCACCTGATGGGCGCGCTCGATCCTGCCGACAAACGCACGGCTTCGGTTCTCAAGACGCTGGGACGGACGATCGACGATATCCCTGAGCATCGCCTGAGCGCGCCGTCTTCGCGCGTGTTCGGAGAGGCCGGCATGTTGGCAGGAATGGTGACAAGGTTTTCCGGTCAACCGCATTCGATCGCCCTGCTGAACGACGCCCTGCTGTTTTTACAGGCTGCCGCGACTGGATGTGATCTGCTGACCGGAAACCGGCGCGATTTTGATTTTCTGGATCAGCTCATTCCAGGAACGGGCCTCATCCTGTATTGACCTCTCACGCAGGCCCGGCAAACCAGCTATGATCCCGACCGCAATGATCTCTCAGGCGACGCGCCAGCAGCACCAGCGTTCAGCGGCCTGTCGGGGACTGAGCAGGCCATGATTTCCGGCACACCATGAACGAAACGAAGGATCGAGCGCGAGAGCCGGATCGCCGAGCCGGTCGATGACATCTTGCATGAAGCAATCCACCGGGTCGATGACGGTCTCGGCTTTGGCGGCAGCAACGACGGCCTGAAGCTGCGCCATCATCTTCTCGGCCTCATCAATCGAAATATCCTCGACCGCACGCATGCCGCCGCGCGGTCCGCAGATGGCCAGGGTAATGATTGTTGTACCAGACGGTATCCGGCCCAGGGCGTCGATATGGACATGTCGGGACATGCCACTCTCCTATGATGTGAGATGTGGGAGATCAAAAGAGGCTCAACTGTCGGGGCATGGATCGCTGCGATGCCCTTGCTTCGCGCAATGGCGGAACCGCGTCTCGCGCTGGTGTGGGCGGACCTGGCTTCTTGGTAACATGTGGCGCCGTCGCGGCCAGGGGCTCGTGACATCGACGAACGGCGAGCCGGGCATCCCATCCACCCAGAATATGGGCCGGTGTAAACCAATGGTCACATATTTCACCAGACAGGGCGTTGCCGACCATAAGATGTGCCGGGATATGAAGCAGAGAAAGTTGGACATAGGCCATGTGGATCGCACGCGGATCGATATCGATCGCCGTCACGTGCAGGTGACGCTGATAGTTATGGCCGATATCGCCCATAGCCTCGGCCAGCGCGATTACCATCGATCCCGCGCCGCATGCTGGTTCCATGGCGGTCACGAAGCCATGCTGGGCAATAATCTCTTTCACATTTTCAGGATCGCCAACAACCGCCTGCGCCATAAAGCGACTGAGCGTATAGGGTGTGAAATATTGCCCACGCGCCTTGCTGCGAAGTTCGAGGTCGTGAAACAGGGCGCCCGGCACGTCGCCAGGCCCAGCCTCGAGCGCCTGCACCAGTTCGCCCAATATTTGCGGAAACAGATCGATGACATCCGGCCGATAGCGCCTAACGATATCCAGATAACGAACCTCACGCGGTTCGCGTTGATGCACATCGACACTGTTGGCCATAGCGATCGCCATGGCCTCCATGCAGTCACCGAAGACGGCATAGAGATCATAGCGCGGCTGGCTACGGCGCAATAGCGCCGCCATGGCCTTGGTATGCGGCTGGTGCACGCAGGCCTCCACGCTTGATTGTGAGATGAACGGCGCCGGGTGGCCGATGGCGACGGATTTTCCTCTGAAGCGCTGTTTGCGGCCGATCGGCGTTTGAGCGGATAGTGAGGTCGTACTCAGGAAGCCTTTTGCCATTCGTAGAGAAGATGATCGTCGGGACCATATTGCGAACCGATGGCGATCCTGATCAGGCGGCCGTCGCAGGCAAAGGAGGATGCCCGGGGAAAGGACAGGTAGGAACGACCTTCTAGGATAAGGTCGCCGGAGCGCACTTTCGTGATTTCGCGGGTCGTCCCGAGAAGTCGATGACCGGCGGGCGCGTCGATCAGCTTCAACCGATCACCGGCTTTGATGCGCTTCTTGAACGCCGCCAATGATATCACTGGGTCGACGGGATTGCGGATACCCTGACGTTTTGCCAATGCCGACCAATAGGCCTGGCCGATGCGGACCTCGCAGTAGAAACTGCATGACCAAAAATCCTGCAACGGATTGGTCCGCGTGAACCCGAACCGTTCCATCTGATCGCGCACCTCGACAATGAAGGCGTTCTGCGCATCACGGCCGGTCAGGTCGGCAGGGGAATCGAGTATCTCCGCAATGACTTTGCGCCCTCCGGAAAATTTCTCAGTGCGGATCGCGAAGACGGGTCCGGTAAAATGCTGTGCCAGATGGCGTTCGATCCGGGACGCGAGCGATGGCAACGCTTCACCGGCGCGATAGAGATCGCCCTCATAATGAAAATTGCCGCGTTCATCATACTCGGTTTGGCTATAGAGGCGCGCGGACGCGCCCGGCGCGCTAGCGTCGGTCATCATGATATCCTTGTTGCTTTAAGAAGATCGGGGGAAGTGAGGCGCGTTACGCCAGCGGCGCTCCGGTTATGGGACTTTAGCTGCCAGCAGCTTCAGTCCTCGCAAATACCCAGTCGCAATAGCCAAGTCGCGTATCGCCATTGGCGACCTCGGCCTGCCAGTCGGCCGAGGGATATTCGGGATCGTCAATCCATGGATCGAACGCTTCTGCCGTTGAGGTCGCGGCGGATTTGCCCAGCCGTCGCGCCAGTTCTTCCTGGGTGCTGGCGAATTCGACATGATCGGCGAATATCGCGCACCATCCTCCACCAAAGCTGTCGCGGCGGGGGCGCGAACAGCCATAGCACCAGACGAACCCGACAGGCGCTACTTCCAAGCTCTCCTGGTAACAGCGCCGGATGAGTTCAGCAATCGGACCTGGCTGGAAGTCGGTCGTGCCATAGATGGCGACAATGCACTGGGCTGCGCCCGCTATCTCGATCTCGGCACCGAAGTCCGGGAAGTCGGGATCATCGAAAATCTCAAGCAGGCCGTTGAACGGATTGGCGAGATCGGTCGGCATGAACGCAGCGAGAAATTCGGCGCTCGGTTCGCCTGGAGCAAGGTCAGCCAGCAGATCGGAAGCGTGCTGCCATGCCTCCTCGATCAGCGCGCTTTCACGCGCCGTGCAGGTGAACGCGAAGGATCCTTGAACATAATGGTCAGCCATGGATTGTCTCTGTCATTGCTTCATCGCTCGGCACTTCATCGACAAGCACCAGCGGCGGCGGGTTCAGACGCGCCAGTCTGTATTCAGCTTCGATTGCCGCGATGCTTCCCAGTTCCCGGATGCGCGCGATCGAAAAGACCTTCTTGTCACCCTGCGTCGTGACAAAGTTTTGCGGTTCGCCATGGCCCCGGTAAATGACGCGGACAAAGGGGCAGCTTCCGCAAAATCCGTCTGACCATCGGACATAATGGAGACCAAGACGTCGGCAGCTTTCTTCGATTTTCTCGAAGCATCCATTGGCCACTTCATGATCCATGAGCGTGAGAGGGTCGGTTGCGGGAAGATATGTGGGATCGAATGGTGTGCCGTCCCAATCGACAGCAGGATTATCGTGGGTGATCGCCTGGACGAAATCGGGATATTGCGAGCGGGGAATTATTCCGCCGATCATGATATGTGCGGATACGCGGTCGGACATGGCACGCCTTTCCTTGATACAAGATACCGGTCGTTCTCCCCCTTTGATCTTCCCCCTCTCCTTTTGCGGTGCGGATGAACGCCCTTCATTCCCGGCTTGCAAATGCAGCATATTCCCGTTTAGCTGCTGCAATCCTCATCCGGTGATATCCGGCATCTTCCCTTCATTCCTCAACCGGGAGTTCCTTCGTGGCCGATACCGAGCAGTCTGATTTCACCGCAATGACGGTGCAGTTACTGAGCGCCTATTTCTCCAACAATCAGGTTCCGGCCGGCGAGATTGCCGGAATCATTGAAGCGACACGCGGCGCGTTGGAACGAAAGGCCCAGGTGGAAACCCCGCCAGTAGCGCCCGATCATGTTCCCGCGGTCTCGATCCGCAAGAGCCTTGGCTCACGCGAGCACATCATCAGCATGCTTGATGGCAAACCATACAAAACCCTCAAGCGGCATCTGGCGGTGAATGGTCTGACACCGGCCGAGTATCGCGAGCGCTATAATCTTCCCATGGATTATCCCATGGTCGCGCCCGCCTATTCGGAACAGCGGCGCATCGTCGCGCAAAAGCTCGGACTTGGACGCCGGGTCGGCGCAAAAACGCAGGTTACGGCACCGGTGGAGGAAGCATCGCCAGTTGAAGAGGCAGCACCGGTCGTCGAAGCGGCGCCGGTTGTCGAAGCGGTGCCGGCACCTTCCAGCCCCGAAAAGCCCAAGCGCGGGCGGGTCAAGGCCGCGGCTGCCGAGCCTGACGCTCAGCAGGATATCGTTCCAGTCGAGGCTAAGCCTGAGCCAGTGCTGCCCGAAATGGCGTCGGCAAAACCAGCCAGGAAGACATCAACTTCCCGGAAGTCCCCCCGCGCCGGCACGAAGACATCGCCCGCCTCGCAGGAAGTGACGCTTGCGCCGATGACTGTGAAAGCCGTAAAGTCGGTTGGCAAAACGAAAACCGGGGCCAAAGCCACAAAGCCCAAAGCATCTGCATCTGCGGAGGCGAAAGGGACCCGACGCCGGACGTTGAAGTTAAACCATGTGGCGGATGAAACGCCAACGAAAGCTTCCGCGGAGTAAGGCGCTCAGGCGAAGTGTGGGTCCAATGATCCGCCCTTCGCCTGCTCTGAGTTCTAAAACGCGGAGCGATAGCCACCAAGTGCTGACCCGTCTTGTGTCAGCCACGTTCCGCAATGATCCGCGCGAGTATCTCGCCTGCCCGTTCGGGCGGTAAAAACAATCTGGTCTTGAAAGCGACGACCTCCGTGAATGCGCCACAAGCCTTCAACCAGGTCCGATCCTCTGGCCGATAGTCCCGTATTTCGAGGCGCGGGCTGTCGTTGACATGAACCCGGGCAAGCCTTGCCGGACCGAGACCTGGAATAGACACTCCGCCGGCGGAACGCGCACCATCGATGATTTCGACGGGACCAAGAGCTGTCGTGCCATCGAGGCCAAACTCTCGTTCGATCCGTTCGAGAGCGGCTGGATGGATGATGCGCCCCAGGATCGAACTCCCCGCGCCATCATCGATCCGCCACACGCGCACGTCATCTTCGGGCAATTTATGCCATACTGGCAGCAGCAGGCCGGTGGCCATGGTGATGGTTTCGACCATGAGATTCTTCACCGCTTCGGCTACTTCCTGTTCCCAAAAGACCTGGAATGCGTCACGATCGATCTGGTGCCAGTGGCTGCCGCTCAAGGCCGCGACAACCATGCGCGCCTGACCGGTCGGACGAATGAGATAGCAACGTTCGATCCATTCGCCCTCTTCGTCCTGTCCCGGCCAAGTCGGCATACACAGTGCAACCCGACCGGAACGGGCATTATGGAGCCACGCGATATTGTCGGTGCCTTTGCAGACGAGTTGCAGCGCAGCCCAACTGGTAACCGGCGAGCGTCGGTGCAGTTTCAGCCGCAAAAGCCTCGTCTCGGCACCGGTCACAGGATCTGTGCGCAGGAGCCGGTCAGACAAAAGTTGCACTTTCTCGGCGCGGATCGTCTCGATGCCCAGGTCAAGCGTACCGACTGCGCGCGCGGCCTCGACGCGGTCCTCGACCAGCCCCAAAAATTCCTCGAAGATGCTATTCTGGGTCGCGATCCGCAGCGCCAAGATGCGGTTGAGCCAGCGGTGAATGGGCGGCAGGCGTTCCAGCAGTTCCCCGCCCTCGTCGCAAAGTTCAAGGCCCGTCATGTCCTGGAAGTCGGCGAGCGAGACGCTGCGAAGCTTGCCTTCATAGAGAAGATGGAACCATTGGACGAGCGCATCGCGGGCATAGTCCGATTCCAGGTTGTCGGAAGGGTCGAACAGATTCTGCGATCCCGTCTGGCGCTGCCCCCTGGTCAATGCGCCGAGCGCTTCCAGACCGCGGATGATGGTGCTGAGGAAACGCCGCTCCCCGCGACAATCGGTGGTAAGCGGGCGGTAGACGGGTGGCGTCAGCTGGTTGGTCCGATGGCTGCGACCGAAGCCCTGCACCGCCGAAAGGATGCGAAAGCCAAGTTCCAGCAAAAAATGCGTGCGGCGCTTATGTGCGCTCGAACAACCCCGATCGGAATGCATGGATCGCCCCGTGCTACCGGCCAGGGAGAAGGCGGCGATGGACTTGCGGCCATCCTGAAACGCCTGAACCTCGAACAGATTGGCGCGCGCGCCACGCCTCTCGACTTTTTGTCGACCGGTGGTGTCGGTCACGATGCGTCGCGAGCGCCCCGTAATCTCGGCAACGCGGTCGATTCCGAAATGCGCGATAAGTGCATCGAGCGCGGTCGGGATCCCGGGCAGCGCACATAGTTCCTCGATCAGTTCGTCACGTGCGGCTATCGCCTGCCGACAAAGCACCGGATGGCCTTGCGCATCGGTCATCGGTTCGGCGCGCATCGCGCCATCGTCGGCCCGAAAAACCCGCATCTGGCGCACGGGAAAGCCATTCTTCAAATAGTCAATCAACGTCTCCTTTGGCGAAACCTGAATATCCATCATCGCTCGTTCTTGCGCGGAGAGTTCGGAGAGACGCCGATCCATGATAGCCTCGCCCGTGCTCGCGAGTTGTACCAGCACGGCATTATCCAAGGCCAGTTCCTGCTCTATCGCCTTGATGAGCGAGGGCATTTTCATGCTGACCAGGAGACTGGAAAAGAAGCGCAATTTCGCGGATTCAAAGGCGCTGAGGGCTGATCCCCGCGCCCGGGCGTTCTGGGTCTTGCCCGATATCCTGTCGACTATGCCGATCTCGGCCAGCACATCGCGCAATCCGCGATGAATAATGCTCCAGCTATCGGCATAAGCATCGTAGATCGAAATCTGATCTGGCGTCAGCGCATGTTCCAACGGCTCATATTCGACGCCCGCAAAGCTCAACGCCCGGGCCGTGTAGAGGCCCATGGCCTTGAGATCCCGGCACACGACCTCAAGGGCGGCGATACCACCCTCTTCCATGGCCTTCATGAACATGTCGCGCGTCGCAAATGCAGTGCCTGGTCCCCAGAGGCCCAGGCGAACAGCATAGGAGAGATTGTCTGGCCTGGCCGCGCCCGTTGCAGACATGTAGAGAATGCGGGCACGCGGAAGCGCATTTTGGAGCCGGACGCCGGCCAGGCCCTGTTCCGAGCCTTGCGCCTTTCCGAAATCATTCTCGGTCCCGCCCGCGTGCGCCATGGCGTGAGACTCGTCGAAGACGATCACCCCGGCAAAATCCTCTCCGGTCCAGTCCAGTAGCTGTTGCAGGCGCGAGGCTGTATCGTGGCGCGCGGAGCGCAGGGCGGCATAGGTCAGGAAGATGATGCCGCTTTCCATCGTGATGGACGTGCCCAGCGGAAAGTTTGAAATGGGCTGAATATCGATGGCAAGCCCGCCCAGCGCCGTCCAGTCGCGGCGGGCGTCCTCGATAAGATCGGCCATGGAAATCCATATTGCGCGGCGATTGGCGCGGTTCCACTGATCAAGAATGATACCCGCCGCCTCGCGCCCCTTGCCCACACCAGTTCCATCGGCGATGAAAAAGCCGGTCCGATAGAGTTTGCCATCCCTGTCCTCGATCAGGCGATCACCGGCAAGGTTGGCCGAAAAGCAGCCGACAAGATCGCGTGCATGCGCTTCACCGGCATAAATGATGGTTTCAAGCTGCGCCTCTGATAGCGCCCTAACTGCCCGGGTCTGAAGAAGGGGCCGATAGCGCGGCACCGGCAGGAACACCGAGGCCATGGCGATGGATTCGACAAGGTCATCAGGATGGCTGGAAACGCCATCAATAGCGATCCGGGCGGGCCGCCAGGCTGAATAAATGCCCACGGTCTCGCCGGGAGCAAGCGGCTCCTCCCGAACCATGTAGGTGACAGGCCGCGCATCATTTGCCACCGCTGCGACCCGAGACGGCGGCGCGAGCCTATGGACGCCCATAGGGGCAAAGAGAGTTTTGGCCGGGATATTGATGACGGGTCGGGCGGGCAACAGAGCAACGGCTGGTGGCGGAACGAGAGGCGGCGGCTGCCGGAGATCGAGCCGATCTGGGATGGCGAGGACAAGAGCCAGTGCAGCTTCGAGGTCGCCAGCGACGTGGCGTTCCGGCTCGCCGACCCATCCTTTGTCGAAGACCAATAGTCGCACATCGATCCCCGTTCCATGTTTGGCATAGGGGCGACCCAATATGGTGATTTCGACGCGGGGCGGCACAAGCTCTGCGACTATATTGTAGCCAGGTGCTGCCGAGCCTTCGGGAAAAAAGCTCGCCGGCATGATAGCAACGCAGCGCCCGCCAGGTGCGAGGGACGCCAATGCGCCGCGCAGATGGCGCGCACCGGCATGGCGATCGATCCCGCGGCCCGTACTGCGGCTGAAGGGTGGATTGATCAACACCAGCGTGGGAAGCTGCTCGGTGGTCAGCAGATCCTGTATATGTTCGGCATCATGGCCCGTCACGATCTGGCCCAGGCTTCGGGACAGCAGGTCGGCGCGTGCGGAATCCTGCTCATTGAGCAGCAGCCGCGCGCCTGCGCGTGCGCCATGGACTGCCAGCATGCCGGTGCCGGCCGAGGGTTCGAGCAGGATATCGTCCGAGCGGCAGCGCGCTGCCATGGCAGCAAGCCAGGCGAGGCTGATGGGCGTGCTGAACTGCTGGAGGTCGATCTGCTTTTCCGAGCGGTAGGTCTGGGTGGGCAATGCCCGTTCAAACTGCCGCAGTCGCTGGAAGATGTCGGCAGGCGTTCCTGCAAGAAGCGGGCTTTGCGGATCGGCGAGGTACAGCACCTGCGCGGTTTCGAGCGCATCATAGGCATCGCGCATCGACCAGCCGCCAGCAGCGTCGTTCTCGCCGAACGCCTGGGTCATCATGCGCTTGAGCGACTGGCGATTGACCATGCCGCCATTGCGCAGGCGGTGGGCAAGGGAACGGGCGACCGCGAACAGGCGCCTGGGCGCATCCTGGGACTGCGACAAGGCAAGTTGGGGCAAGGTCATGGGCACCTCATGCAAGAAAAGGACAATCTTCCTGTTCCTTCCCGCTCTCCTTCATTTCGTTCCCTGGATTGTCTGGGCGACTGATCAGAGCCGATGACGAGAGATCGGCGCGCGGCTATGGAAGGGCATGGCTATTCCACCCGACTATCTCGACGAACTCGACCGGCTGCTGTTTGACCAGGGCGAGGATTGCATGCTGCTGTCGCAACTGGACGGCTTCCTCACCGGAATCCTCGTCAGCCCCGATCTGCTTGCCCCCAGCCAATGGCTGAAGAAGATCTGGGCGGGTGATGACGGCACGGGCATGCTGCAGTTCAGCGAAATGGGCGGTCTGCAACATTTCACCGATCTCGTCATGCACCACTATCATGTCATCCTGGCCTGCCTGGACCAGCCGGGCAGCTTCGAACCGGTGCTGGAGATCGACACACGGTCGGACGAGACATTATGGGAGTTGTGGATCGAAGGCTTTGGGCAGGCGATGGATCTTGCGCCGTCTGGATGGCAGCGCATCCTCGAAGACGATGATGCCGGTTGCCGCGCCGCGATCGAGGGCATCCGCGAGCTGCGCGCGTTTGCCGATGGCACGAAAACGCTCTCTCTCACTGTGGAAGACCGATGGGATAAGGAAGCACCTGACCTGATACCGATCTGGGTCGAAATGCTGCACCAGTGGCGGATTGAAAATGACCCTGATCGACCGGTTACCATCAAGCGCCAAAAGACCGGGCGTAACGATCCATGCCCCTGTGAGTCAGGCGCCAAGTACAAGAAATGCTGCGGCCTGAATTAAATGATCGCCTACCGCGGCTTGGCCGTCAGTTCGACGATTCTCTGCGCCCCTGCAAACGGCAAGCGGCAACTCGCTGAAGGCAATTAACATCGACATCTGTCAGTCATTCGGACCATTGAATAGTTTTATCCAAGGCCGAAGCCGAGGGCGGGGATGAAGCCATGCCCCCGGCCGTGTTCAGGCGGCTTGCGCGAAGCTTTCTTCGCCTTCGCTGGCGCCTTCCTCGTTCACCCCGTCCGCAACGTTGCTCCCGCTATGGTCAGACGCGGTCGGCGCTGCGCATTTTTCCGGCACGGCGAACCGCATTTCATCAGGTAGCCAGGCCAGCGCCCGTTGCTGGATCTCAGGCTCGATGATGACATCGCCACCAAATAGCCGCTCGGCCGATGCGGCCAGATCGTGCTTCTTCGACCCGGAATAGCGCATGCGAAGTTCCAGTCCGCCGATCTCCTCGAACAAAGCGAGGATGCCGGGCTTGGTCAGCTTGTCAAAATAGGTCAGCGCCGTCGGCCGCCACCAGGCCGCGACATCGATACCCATCTTGCGCCCCAGATGATCGAGGAAGCCTGCCTCGCGGCGTCCTGCAGGAACCGCGTGAAGCGTGCGCGCGATCGCCCATCCCAGCCAGGCCGCGCGCGCTGCATCGGCAAGGGCGCAGAAGGCTTCATAGCGATCTGGAACGGTATGGTGTTGAAGCCAGCTGCGATCGAGCGCCTCGCCGAGTTTCGTCCATTCACCGGCGGCGGCCGTTGTCGGCTTGAAGTCGGCGAGGAGTCGGGACGGCGCGGAGGCCCGTAGATCGCTCGGGATGTCGAAGGATCCCAGGCGGGATTCCCGGTCGACCATGATGAAGGTGCCCAGATTCAACGCGAACGCGGGATCGCTGGCGACGTGGACCGCCAGCAGCTCTGTCTTCATCATCGCCAGCATTTCGCGAAGGCGCTGGCTCATCGCCGGACGAGCGTCGCCGACGATGCTGTTATCCTGCCTTTCGTCGCCGGCGTCGTCATCACCCTCGTCGCAGTCATTGTCGGCCTCGCCGCTCTCCTCATCGGAGACCGGCGCGACATAAAGCTGGTGATGGATTTGCGGCGTGCCATCGGCGGCGAGCACGACATAGGCGAGCGCAGACGCTTTCTGTTCAGCGTCAAGCACCGGCGCGCGGTCAACGATCATCGTCAGTTCTGCCTGAAGCGCGGCATAGCGCTGCTCCTCGTCATCATGGGATTCATGATCCTCATCTTCGGCAAGGCGCTCGATATCCGCGATCTCATCCTCGATCTCCTGCTTGCGCGCTTCCTGCTTGTCCGTAAGCAGCTCGGCAGCGCCCGTCAGTGGCTGCAGCGCATAGGTTTCCATATAGGGAATATGAGCACCGGCGACGACGCGGACCTCTCCCAGACCCTCACGCTCGCGGATCGCCTCGGCCTGAGCTGTGAGTTGCGCCTCGGCCAATTCATCGAGGATATGGGTGTCGATCCAGCGCTCGTCGGCAGCGGTGGAAAACAGATCCGCGTCCTCAACACGGCCGCCAGCTGCGATATAGGCATCCCGCCCGACCAACAGGGCCTTGGGATCGTTCGCCCGGTAGCTGTAGCCATTGAGCGCCCGTCGGATTTCATTGACGTTGTCGCGCGAATAGCTGTTGCGCAACGCTTCCCAGGCCGCCGTCTGGCGACCGGTGTCGGCAGTGGTCGCGTAGGCCTTGGCGATATCGAGGGTGATTTCGTCAGCTTCAAGCGCCTCGAAGATAGGCTGGGCGAGGTTAGCAAGACGCAGGCGCCCGATTACGAAACGTTCCTCGATGCCGAAGCGCTTGGCGATTTCCGCTGTGCTGCGACCCTCGATCTCGATCAGATCGCGAAATGCCAGGCAGTCTTCGGCAGGCGACATCTGAAGCCGGTCATAGTTTTCAGAGAGGCTGATTTCACGGCCGTCTTTCGTGTTGGTAAGAATAAGGACAGGCACCTCATGATCGGACGGCAGCGTCCCCTTCTCGATCAGGCGATGGATTGCATCAAGGCGTCGGCCACCGGCCGTGATCCGATAATGACCCTTTTTGCGGGACACCGGCACCCCGACGAGGTTCTGGATGAGGCCATGTCCCGCGATGCTGGCTTCGAGTTCCGCGTCAGCGCGCGGATCGGTCCGCTTGCGCACATTGACGGGCGACTTGGTGAGATGGGTTGCCGGGACGAGGATGGATGGCTTGGTCATGCAACAAACTCCGCAAAAGCTGCGGCCCGCACATCGAACCGCGCATCCGGTCCCTTCCCCCTCTCCTTCCGTTTGCGCCGTTTTGACGCGTGACGGCACGATGCCGTGGCGCTAGACACGGCAGCTGCATAATTTCAGGAGGAAGTTTATGAACAATTCCGAGCTGGCTGAAGCGCTCACCGCCGATCATGGACTGACCAAGGCGGATGCACGCAAACTCGTCGACGCCCTATTCGGCGCGATCGCCGACGCGGCGGCCAGAGGCGACGAGATTTCCCTGAACGGCTTCGGCAAGTTCAAGGTGAAGGACATAGCGGCGCGCGAAGGCCGTAATCCGGCCACCGGCGAAACCATCGCGATCAAGGCTTCGAAGAAGCTGACGTTCACGCCTGCCAAGGCGATCAAGGATCGTCTGAACGGTTGAACGGCGTCGGCTGCCCTGTTCCTGGCATTGCAGGGCAGCCCTCCGTTTCATAGTGATCAGGCAGCGCGCGGCCGGCCTTCCAGGACGTCCGCCCAATCATTGTTTGGCGGTGGTGGCCATGCGCTGATGATCTCCAGGCCAGGGCGTTTATAAGCAAGGCGCGCATTTTGGTTCGCCTTCCAACCGGCCGCATCCCTGTCGAACAGCAGGACGAGCCGATCGAGCCAGTCGGGTAACAGAATGTGTCCGGCCCGTTCCGCCCCAAGAACCGCCCAAACCGGAATCCCATGCAGTTGCATCGCCGCCAGCGCGGTTTCGATGCCTTCGGCCAGGCCGAGGACCGGGCCGGGAGGTACAAGTTGTACTGCGCCGCGACCAGGACGCCCGAGCATCATGCGGGGATCGGCCAGATCGCTTGCCCGGGTGGCGGCTCTCGGATCGAGGAAGGTGCGGTGAATGGCGACGATCCGACGCCGCTCGCGCACGGCTGCGATCATTGCGGGCCGGAACTCCGCGCTCCGGCCTCTTCCCAGCGGCGTGCGTGAATTATAGCGCAAATCATGCCAGGGCTGCGCGAGCGCACGTTTCGACAGATAGGTTTGCGCGGGCGTGCCGGTGAGCTTTGCCGATGCGTCCCATATGCGCAGGGCGGGACCTGCCCCCGCTTGAGGCAAAGATAGGTTGCTCGACAAAGCCGAAATATGTCGCTCCGAATGGGGCGGGCGTAAATGCCGGATTGCCCGCAGGACGTCTCTCCTGTCGCAGCCCGCAAAACATTTGAAGAGCAATGCGCGCTCGCCAACGCGGATCGACAGGCTGGGGTTATGGTCATCATGGGCCGGACACAGACATAGGCCTCGATCTTTCTGCCATGTTCCGCCCAGCTTACTGCACAGGGAAGCACCCTCAAATTCCAGTTCAAGAGATTTCATCGGCGTCAGCCGCACTGGCGGATTGTCCTTCATGTCTCGTCGAGGGCCTGCGAGAGTATCAAAAGCGCCGATGCCAGTTCGCACTGGACCTCAGCAACTTCGAGCCTCAGCCTGCGGGCTATCGCCGGATAGGCAGAACCCTCGACGCAATGGGCTAGGAAAACGGCGCGAGTTTGCTGCGGCAAATCCGCAATCGCGTTGCGGAGCTTCGTCATTCGCATCGAATCGCAGGACGCCAAGGCTTGCTGCTCCACCCATATCCATCCCCTGACCCACACGCCTTCCGGCGTCTCCTCGATATGGGGCTCGTCCGCATCGATGCGCAGCACCGGTGCGCCTTCCAGTCTGCTCCTAGCGACTGCAACTGCTGGATGCGGCCCCGCGTCCAGTTGCGCTGTGATGGCATCGAGACGCTCCAGCAGATGCGCGCGACGCCGACGGCGTGAAGGCGGCCAGCCTCCGGTCACAAGATATGCTTTAATATCTTGCAGCAGAGCAGGAATTTCAGAATATTGCATGGCAACCGGATCCCTCTGGGCTCTTCCGCTCGCCTTGCCTCCTCTCTCCTTCGCGAGGCTCGATCGCTGCAGAGCAGCGCCCGGCCGAACGTCATGTATCCGGGGACGATGGGATGGGTTCGTAAGCGCCAAGCCTATCGCCAGCTATGATCCTCTGGCGTCGCTGCCGTAGCGTGACCGGTTCGGATTGCTTGCAAAACAATCTGTTAAACCCGATGCAGAACGACTATGTTTTCGAAAGGTTTTTGTTTGAAGCAGAATGGCTGCAACCGGATACTGACGGCAAAATAAAATCGAATATAATGATTTGAGAGGACGCCAATTCCGGTCGCCACGAACTGGCGAAGGGACACGCCCTTGAACGAGGAAGACTATTCAGACCGGCTTGAGCGGCTCAGCGCGCGTAAGGGCGATTGCCTGCGAGAAGCCGCCAAAGGCTTATCGTCCAAGGAGATCGGGCGGGCCTTGAACCTGTCCCCTCATACCGTGAACAACCATATTCTGGAAACCCGGCAGATACTCGGGAACGTCTCGCGATGGAAAGCAGCCCAGCTTTTCGTGGACTGGGAGGTTGGAAAGGGGGGGCAGATTATACCCCCCTATCCGATGACTATTCCCGGCAGAGCCCATTGTGGGTCAAATGCGTCTACCGAAACCAAGGCGGACGCACAGCCAGCGCAAGAGGAACTCGAGGATCTGTTCGCAGAAGGACAACGCCGATATGGCGTTCGCAAACAGCCCTCCTCCTTGCTCGACATCGTGCCGTTCCGCGCAGCCGGGAGGCAACGCAATGACCTGAACGGACCTTCCACCCTGATCGTGTTCGCGATCCTCACGCCCATGATGCTGTTTGCCGTAGGGGCCGGAATATCCCTGCTGTTGGTACTCAACGACCTTGTGGCAAAATAGAGCAGCACATCCTCTAATCCATCACCATGACCTGCCCCGATGGGCGGGAAGGAGAAACCATGCGTGCTCAACGCCAATCCGTCGCCAAACATGTTGCCGAGCGTTTATTCGCTGCCGAAGAGGCCATCGACATCGCAGCCGCCCGTATCGCCGAACTCAATGCAGCATTGCCGCTTGCGCGACTGGATGCCCGCCTCTCGGCCATGATCGGCCAGGACGCCATCCAAAGCTCCGCCTCGGCTATGCTGCTCGTTGCAGAAACGCGCGAGAAGATAGTCACCACCCACGCCAATCTCAAACATGCCAGTGACGCGATGGGATTGCCGGAGACCAGCTATGGCGACCTTCTGAAGGTGGCAAGGGCAGGGTCGTCCGCCCAGGGACAGCATCTCCGAGCGGTATGATGCTACCGCCGGGAGAAATTGACGGAGCGGGACATTTGTCGTTCCTCTACGTCATGACGCGACAAATATTGTTCCTGGCTCTTCTGCTTCTGAGCAGCGCCTATGCCTTCATCAAGGGTGGCCAACCCGAGCGTATCGGTGCGGCCACCCTGCTAGGTGGCGCAAGCCTGACTGTGTTTGTCGCGTCTCCTTTCGGAATCCGGTTTCAGGGCGTCGAAGCCGGCATCCTGATCATCGATTTGCTTATATTGGGCATTTTCCTATGGCTTTCAATTCGGAGCACCCGTTTTTGGCCGATCTGGATCGCCGGGATGCTGGGCGCCGAAGTCATCATTCATGTTGCACTGATGATTGCGCCCAGCGTGGTTCCCCGTGCCTACATGCAGGCGCTGGCGGTATGGAGTTGGTTCGCCCAACTGGGCCTGATCATCGCCACCTGGCGGCACAAGGCACGATTGACACGTTTGGGTGCCGACGCGCCCTGGAAGAACTGATCGGGCTTACCTGTCCTGATCGCGCGCAGGAACTTTCGGAACGCCTCTTTGCTCGCTTTGGCTCTCTTGGTGAGACTGTCTCAGCGCGTTCGGCGGCCAGGATCGAATTGCTGGACGGCTCGATCGAGGTCGAACAAACCTTCCTCAGCTTCAGGCGTGCGATGACACAGATGCTGAAGGGGCCACTCATGCAGCGGCCCATATTTTCCAGCGATGAGTTTGTGCTCGATTATTTGAGGGCGCAAATGGCCTATGACCCGATCGAGCGGTTTCGGGTTCTGTTCCTCAATGCGGGCAACGAGCTGATCGCGGACGAGGTGATGGGCGTCGGGACCGTGTCGGCCGTTCAGGCCTGGCCCCGCGAAATCCTGAAGCGTTGCCTGGACCTGGAGGCAACGGCAATTCTCCTCGTCCACAATCATCCCTCCGGTTGCTCCAAGCCGTCCCGGGCGGATCGGGATTTGACCGAAAGGATCGTCAAGGCTGCGTCCAGCCTCAGCGTCATCGTCCACGATCATCTGGTCGTGGCGCGGAAAGGTACGACGAGCTTTCGAATGGCAGGCTATTTATGACAGGCGTCGGCCTTCTTTCAGACATGCCCGGCAGAGGATGGACGCAAGAGTGGTCTTCCCCTCGCTCCGTCGGAAGTCATGCATGATGCCCGCGTCGAACACATCGGCGCAAATTGGGGATCAAGGCGGCTGGCCTCTATCCTGCCGGGCAATCGCGTGCCGAACGATTCTGAAAATGCAAGCTGCAATCCTCAAGAAGATGGGGCCCAAATTATCGTCCAGCCCCTATCTGGGTTCTTTGCTCCAGGTCTATCTTGCTGAGATCGAGGGTGAAAGAATTTATCAGGCGTGTCTTTCCACGGACCATGCATCGTCAACGGCGCATCGTCGCTCGACGCGGCTGGAGGAGTTAGGCGCGCTGGTGCGCGGGGATGACCCCGTCGATGGTCGATGCACTGATCTGAAACTAGCTGACCCGACGAAACAGGCGGTGGAGGAGGCGATCGATATTCTGATCGGACATTGCCTCAATCTCGGGGCTGAAATCTCTGCTTTTGACCTCGGCGACACCGTTATACCCAAGAGCCGAATAACGTACAGCTGCCGCACCAGTACCAGCGAGGATGCAAGTGGCATGACTGTCCTGCGAGGCAAGGTCATTGCAGGAGGGCGAATAGCCCTTCCCGCTGATATCCGCCGTTCCTTGGGTTTGCAGAATGGCGACACGGTTCTGTTCGAACTCAATGGCGAAGAAGTTCGTATTCGACCTGCGCGCTCCGCCTTGCGACGGGCGCAGGAGCGCCTGCGTGCTTTTGCGCCGAAAGAGGGCCTTGTCTCCGAGGCGTTGATCGCCGAGCGGCGGGCCGAGGCGGCCCGTGACTGACAGCGGAGCAAATGCCGTTTATGCTCTTGATGCATCGGCGCTTTTATGTCTCCTGTTTGGCGAACCGGGTGCCGATCAGGTGGAGAAGCGATTGAGCGGTGCTCTGGTGTCGGCGGTAAACTACCATGAGGTGTTGGCAAAGCTTGCGGACCAAGGTGTCAATGTTGCAGATGCACAGACGATGCTGGCAGAGCTGGACATTGACGTCGTACCCGTCGATCGAATCCAGGCTGATGTCGGTGGGAAATTGCACAGCGAGACGCGCAGTATCGGCTTGTCTCTTGGTGCTCGTTCCTGTCTGGCCCTGGCATCATGCCGGGAGGCAATCGCAGTGACAGCTGATCGGGCATGGGAGATACTCGACCTCGGGGTCGTAGTAGAATGGGTTCGGTGACGCGCTTGGCAGGCCTTGATAACAGGATTAGAGATTGAACTAATGCGGACTGACCTCAATCATCTGCCGATGACCAAGCAGCGCGAACTCGATCGCGTCGTGGAAATTCTTTTCCAGGGATTTCGCGAGGCGACACAGGACGCGACGGGACGACGTAAGTCCGCCAGGATCCTTAAGGTCATTCTTTTCGGATCCTATGCGAGGGGCGATTGGGTCGATGCACCATTCGACGCCAACCAGTTTACCTCCGACTATGACATCCTGGTGATCGTCAATCAGAAGGAGCTGACCGACGGCGTCAGCTACTGGGAAGAGACGGAGCAACGCCTTTTCGACGCCTATCAGGTCGAGAAGATCATCCGCACGCCGGTCAATTTCATTGTCCATACGTTGCAGCAGGTGAATGATGGCCTGTCTCATGGGCGGCTTCTGTTCACCGAGATCGCCAGGGATGGCGTGATCCTTTATCAATCTGATGATCGATCGCTGGCGGAGGCCAAGCCAAAGACGCCTGAACAAGCCTACCTTATGGCGAAAGAATATTTCGAAGATTTGTTTCCGGGTGCGATGAGGCGCTTTGCACTCGCTGAGGTCAGCCAGGGTAGAAGTTGGTTCAGCGACGCAGCATTCGATTTTCATCAAGCAACTGAAAAACTTTATAGATGCGTTCTGACGACCCTCACATTCTATGCTCCGCGTAGCACAAATATTATCTTTCTCAGAGGGATGGCGGAAGGATTGGACAGGCGGCTCTTTGATGCCTGGCCTCGTGCAACCCACGCCGAACGCGCTATGTATCAGAAATTGAAGGACGCCTATCGCAAGGGCCAACATTCGAAGCATTTTGAGATTTCATCCGAAGAGCTCATCTGGCTTCAAGGCAGGATTCAGATACTTGGAGAACTTGTGCATGAGGTGTGCTCTGGACGCATCGCAAAGTTGAAAATCGATGCGGAAACCGCGGCGAAATCGGCATTCGAAGGGGAATAGCCGGAAGAGACACACCATCGTTTCAAGCGGCGCAAAGCGATCATGAGACTTCATCAAGCTGCAAGGCGTTGGTCTCTTATCTCAACGCCCATTATTTCTCCCGGCGGGAGGTCAGCGCAGCGATTGCGCGCCCAATCGCCGATCGCTGCCTCTCGATCTTCACAATGGCGGGTCTCAATATCTTCTCACGATAACGAGCGTCGATACGGTCATCATCCACGAACGCCACCATGACGTCGAGGGGATCCCGGGCTGCCAAACGATGCGCCTGTCGTCCTGACGGATCTTGAGAGAGGAAACGGAACAGCCCTTGCAGAGTACGGGTCGCCTCCCGATGATCGCCGTCGCGCAGGGCGTGGCTGATATATTCCCGTAGCACAATCGGAGCTGCTGCAGCCTGCCGTCTGGCGGTATCATCGGGTCGTTTCAGAATATTTAGATTGGCAATCCGGCTTTGCAGACAGTGGAGTGGATTCATCACAGGGATTGCAACCTGCCCTGCCAGGCCAGCGCGTTCGTAGGGCACGATAATTTCGGCAACGCCAGCCGTCAGTTCCTTGGGCCGAACGCCAAGGACATGCCCCAAAAAATCAATACGGATGGATATTCCGTCCACCACCGCTTCGACAATCGCGGTCTCGGGTGTCTGATTGTCGACCTCCGGGATAAGCACCTTGCCTCCGAGCGCTTGCGCCAACTTTTGCGCGGCTTCACGCCGTCCGAAATAGTCGATGTCCTTGGAGGTATATGGGCGGTAAAGATGAAGCTCTTCGGCTGCGGAATAAAATTCCGCCCAGA
Source organism: Sphingobium sp. BS19 (assembly GCF_027925545.1). Taxonomy (NCBI): domain Bacteria; kingdom Pseudomonadati; phylum Pseudomonadota; class Alphaproteobacteria; order Sphingomonadales; family Sphingobiaceae; genus Sphingobium; species Sphingobium sp. BS19. The sequence continues at coordinate 51,106 of NZ_BSEF01000017.1, read as the reverse complement.
GGTTCAATGCCTGTCCGCCTATGACGAATGCGCCATCCTCCAGAACGAGGTGGGAAGCAATATCGAGAACGGCAGCTGGATCTAAGTGATTGTCGCTCAGGCAGCGCCCCGCCGCGAACGGCGCACAGAGGCGCGGGAAAAATCGACACCGGAGAAAAAGCCGTTGCGCTGCCCCAAAGCCTCGGGCGAGATGACACCAGATTTCAAGTCGTGATCATCCTGCTCGCGGGCGCGCTGCTTTTCGCGCCGACGATCAAACGAATCGAATTGATCAACTTTCTGCATGGCTAACTCCTCGCATATATCTATATGCGATGCGCTTTCCGGTCAATTAACGCTTCGATGGAGGCGATCTGCTGGAAACCTGTCCCAAAATGTGGGCAGCAATATTTGCCGACCGGACGTTCTCCAAGGCTTGATCGAACGCCGATACCAAGGCATGATCGCTAAACGAGTGGACTATGGCAGCCACTCGCAGGATTGTCCTGTAGGTATCTCGAAGCTCGACATACGGGTCGAGCGCCGGCGTTGCTCTGTTCCGACAGCGATACGGCTCACCTCACTTAAGATAACTCCTGGCTTGGGCCGGGGGATCTCTGCCGTGCTGTGAGGAATCGTGATTTCATGTCGTCAAATAATTGCAATTCCCCAAACGGGTTGAGCGAGGATGCCGCTCAGCAAAGTACCGGACCGGATATCAGCGACATTCGGCATATCTACGAAACTGAAGCCCCGAGGCTGCGACGCTATTTTCAGGCGCGCCTGCGTTCGCGGGATGATGCAGGTGATCTCGTTCAGGAATCCTTTGTCCGTCTCGTCGGGTGTATGGCGAGAGCCGAGCTTCCCCGACCGGCCGCATATCTTCAGCGCATCGCGCAAAATCTCCTACTGGATCGCTACAAACGACTTGAGACGCGCCTCTCGGCCTTTCACGTGCCGATCGGCGAGGACTTTGAAATCGCAATACCGCCGGACCAGGCCGCCCGCATGGAGGCCGAAGACGTGATGCGGATCTACCGGCGCGCGCTTGATGAGCTTCCTCAAAGAACCCGGGAAATCTTCCTGGCGCATCGTGTTGACGAACTAACCTACCGGCAAATCGCGCAAAACATGGGAATTTCCATTCCAACTGTGCAATATCATGTGGCCCGCGCCCTCGCCCATATCGACGCGGCTCTGGAACAGGAATGATGGAAGACACCGATCCGCCGCGTCGCCATGGACAACTGAGGGAGGAGGCCGCCGATTGGTTCGCAATCATGCGCGATCCGGAAGAAGCTCAGATCAAACGGAAGGATTTTGAGGCGTGGCTAGCGCGTGGTGCGCTTCACCGTGCCGCCTATAACCGCATCGCCGAAGCTTACAGTATCGGCAAGCGATTGAAAGAGTTGCCCGAAGATGCGGCGGTGACGATAAACGAGACGCTTGACGTCGACACCCGGCAAAACAGGTCTGGCACGAAAGCAGCAAAATATGCCCTGCTGCTGATCGGCTTGCTTGGAGCGACGGCCCTTGTCGCGCATTGGGCGCGGAGTGCCCCGATTCACGACGAGCCAACGACCCATTTCGCCACGAAAGACGCGTCACGGTCCTCCAATCAGGCCATGGCAACGCTTGTTACCGCCACCGGCGATATTCAATCCTTTCATCTCAAGGATGGCTCCGTCATCACGCTCGATACAAATAGCCTGGTGCTCGTGAATTTTGACGATATCCAAAGAAACCTCCGACTGCTGCGTGGCCGCGCGCGCTTTACCGTCGCCCATGACGGCAGGCCTTTCACGGTTCATGCCGGCCGTGGGAAGGTTGTAGCTCGAGGTACAATTTTCGACGTCGACCTTCTGCCGGGCAATCACGTTGTTGTTTGGCTGGTGAGAGGCGCGGTTGACGTCGAGATCGAATCCGCCGCGAGAGCGGCGCATCTCCAGCGGCCAGTCCAACTCATACCCGGTGAGCAGGTTGAACTTGAGAATGATACCATCGCCGTGCCCACAAAGATCAGAGAGGTGGACGTTAACGACAGCGACTGGCCCAATGGCTTGAGGAATTTCACTAATGTTCGCCTCGGGGATTTGTTCGCGGAAGCAAACCGCTATGCTTCTATTCCGCTGGTCAGCGAGTCACCCGATATAGAGGACATTCGCGTATCGGGAAGTTTTCGTATCTCTGATAGCGCACGGCTGGCGCGCAATCTCGGTGACATGCTGGGCTTGATGGTCATGAGCAGCCCCAGTTCCATTCATCTTGCGCGCCACTGCCCCACGCCTTCGAAAGGAAATTGTCGAATACCATCATAATTGGCGCAACCCGCTCGTCGCTACTCCCAATGGAACCGGCTTTGAACCACGCCGGAAAATATAGGGGACAACGATGAGCAAGGTTAGATGGCGCTCGGTCAGTTCGGTTTTCGCTCTGGCTCTGATGAGCACGGCCACGCCCTCGCTGGCCGAACCGGAGCAGAAGCTGAACTGGAACCTCGAACAGCAAAATCTCGACGCGGCATTGCGCGCCATCGGCCGCACAACCAGCCACGACATCATCTTTCCTGCTGAGGCGGTCAAGGGGCACCGGGCTCCCGCACTCAACGGAATTTATACCGCGCTCGAAGCGGTGGAAATCGTTCTGAAGGGAACATCTTGGACGGCTGTCGAGCGTGATGGAGCCATTCTGATCCGGGAGCGATCTTCAAAAGTCGCTAGGGAGGTAAACCATGATGCCGCCAATACCGAGATCGTGGTTACAGGATCGCTGATTGCGGGAGTCGCCTCTCCATCGCCAATGCAGGTTATCAATCGCGAAAGAATGCTCGACAACGGATATAATAGCCTGGGTGAGGCGATCCGAGCCTTGCCGGTCGCTTCAGGCGCGGGGCAAAATCCAGGAATTGGACAGAATGTACCAGAAAGCGTTGGCAGCAATCTGGGAGGAGGCACTTCGATCAACCTGCGCGGCCTGGGTTCCGATGCAACCATCACGCTTCTCAACGGCCACCGACTGGCATTCAACACAGCGGTTCAGTCAATCGACATTTCGGCCATTCCTCTTGCTGCTGTGGAAAGGATGGAAATTGTAACTGATGGCGCATCCGCCATTTATGGGTCCGATGCCATCGCTGGTGTCGCCAATATCATTCTGCGCAAGGACTATCGCGGACTGACAACCCGCGCCTATTGGGGAGCTTCCACCGATGGCGGGAACGTACAGCAAAATTATAGTGTTACCGGCGGCACAACCTGGAAGACCGGCGGATTCATTTTGGCCTATGACTTCGGGCACTCGACGCCGATTCTATCAAGTCAACGTGGATATGCAGCGGCTCGCTCGCCGGGCCTGACCCTGTATCCAGGCTTCGATCGCCATAATATGTTGTTTAGCGGCCACCAAGACCTCGTGCCAGGTGTGACGTTCAGCATCGATGGATTGTATGGCGAACGCACGACGGATCGGGCATTTGCATCGTCGGTAGCTGGTGATTATCGAATACAGGGTTTACGCCGAGTAACGGAAACCAGAACACTTAGCGTGGCACCCAACATCAGCCTGGACGTCAGCAATTCTTGGAAAGTAAATTTTTCGGGCGTGTATGCCACAGATCGAACTCTCGCAAAGTCCGATGACTACTGGAACAGTGTTCTCACAAGAACCGAACTCTGTTATTGCAACACGGCATTTAGTGTCGAGGGCATCGCCCAAGGGACGTTGTTCGATCTCGGCGCAGGTGCGATCAAAGCTGCACTGGGCGGTGGATATCGCAAGAATTTCCTCCACTCCTATAATCGGCTGGTCGAAAACGGCCAGAGCATCAGAGCAAGTCAGGATAACCGTTACGGGTTCCTTGAAATCAACGCTCCGATTGTCAGATCAGATGATAGCGGTGCGTTCCTCCAATCGCTCATTCTCAATGGCGCGGTTCGTTACGAGGACTATCCTGGAATAGGGGATGTGGCGACGCCGAAGCTCGGCGCGGTGCTATCGACGGGCTATGGGATGATGTTCAAGGTGTCGTGGGGCAAGTCGTTCAAGGCACCGACGCTCTACCAATTGCATAGTGTCCGCGGCGCAAGCGTCTACAATATTGGGGTGTTTGGCGGAACTGGCTTTCCGGCAGGAACAGTTGGACTGTACAGCGGCGGCGGAAACCCTGATTTGAAACCGGAGCGGTCCACGAACTGGACCGCATCAGCGATACTTCAACCCGCAATCTCACCCCATTCAAAGATCGAGATAACCTATTATTCGATCCGCTATCGGAACCGGATCGTGACCCCGGTCACTTACATCACCCAGGCGCTCAGCAATCCGATTTATGCTGATCTGGTTAGCCTGAACCCGACCGGTGATGAGATCAACGCGGCGCTCGACGGAGCCTTGTTCTTCAACAATTCCAGCAGTTCTTGGAACCCTGCGAAAGTGGGAGCAATCATTTACAGTCAATATGCCAATGCGGCACGTCAGAAAATCGACGGTGTCGATATCAGTCTAAGCCATCATGCCGACATCGGTCAGATGGGAGATATCTCCTTCTGGGCAAATGCGAGCTATATCGAAAGTCAACAGCGGCTGAGTGCTTTGCAGCCGGAAAGCGAACTGGCCGGCACCTTGTTTTTCCCACCGCATCTGCGGGGCAGCGCGGGGTTCACATGGGACCAGGGACCTTTCAGGCTAACCCCGGTTTTGAACTATATCGGTGGCGTGGAAGATCGACGCGCGACGGCGACATATGACGTCGCTTCTATGACCACAGTCGATCTGACTGCCAGGCTGAAAATAGACATTTCAACGCCGATTTTTCGCGGCATGGACATCTCACTTTCCGCACAAAATATCTTCAACAACAAGCCATCTGTGATTGCGACAACCCAGGTCAGTCAGGCGCCGTACGATTCCGCGAATTACTCACCATGGGGTCGATATATCAGCTTTTCGATCTCGAAATCCTGGTGAAGGGCCGTGAAGTGTTTTGGCCTGTTGGCGACATGCGCCGGCATAATCGTGGCGGCTTCTCATGCAGAGGTAGCCGCCACTGAAACCCCGCTGGTTTGCCGTAATCTTTTTGACGATGATGCAAATGGGCATGCGGACAATCGCGGTGTCACAACAACCGATCTGATCGGTCTGCGCGATATCGGGCCGAACTTCGGCACCGATCTGCCCAAAAGCCCGTTGGCGCTATCACCCGATGGCAAGCATCTCGCCTTTGTCCTCAGCCGGGCAGATCCGGCGTTGAATGACTATTGTCAGGCATTGGTCACCATCGACTCCCAAAGCCAGAGACCATTGAAAATTCTGAACATGAGCCGCGGCCTTATCAATGATGTGCAAAACATTCGCGGTTTCCGCACAACCAACGGTACGCCCCTTATCAATAATCCGCATTGGTCGCCAGACGGCCAGTATCTGGCATATCTGGTTCAGGTCTCCGGCATCCCGCAGGCCCGTGTCGTATCGGTCGATCGCGCAAGCGTGGTCTTTACCACGACCTCTGAAACAGCCGTTCGCGAGATACGATGGTCGTCCGATGGAAGGCTGTTGTTTGGCAACGAGCCAGAAGCCGCGAGATTGGAGGCTGATATCGATCAGCGAGGCCGCGCCGGCTTTCTCTATGACGACAGCTTTGTACCTAATAGGGAAGCCCGTCCTTCCCTCCCTGCCCCCATACCGATCCGATTTCAATCTTTGACAGCCAGCGGCACGGACCTGCGTCTCGCGACGATTGAAGAAATGTCCGAGCGCGTCGAACGTCAGGATGATCGCACGTCACAGGCGCTTGTTCGCTCAGTTCCGGCGAGCAAAGGCCTCGCGGCTCAGTTGGTGCGGCGGGATCGGACCAGCCTTTCATCCCCCATAGACCTATGGATTCAACATGCTGATGGCCGCCGCCAGCGCTGCAATGATCCCGCTTGTACGAGCGGAATTCAGAATATGTGGTGGATTGGGGGAGCAAAAAGGCTGTTGTTTCTCCGGCGGGCGGGCTGGGGCAATAGCGAGTTGCAATTCTACAGCTGGGACATGAAATCTGCCCCGAAGGCAACGCTGAAGACCGAAGACCTTATCACCGGTTGCGAGTTGGCTTCCGACACGCTTATCTGCCTTCACGAAGCGTCCAATCAGCCGCGGCGTATCATTCGTATCAACTCAGGTAGCGGCGCAAGAACAATCTTGTTCGACCCCAATCCGTCGTTTCGCAGATTGCAGATGGGAGGAGTAAAGCGCCTGCGCTGGAAAAACTCTATCGGCATCGAATGCTTCGGAGATTTGGTCTTGCCGCAGAAGCATTCTAACCAATCGAAAATCCCGCTGATTGTGGTCCAGTATCTCACGAGGGGCTTTTTGCGTGGCGGTGTCGGAGACGAATATCCGATTTTTCCACTCGCTGAACAGGGCTTTGCAGTCCTAAGCCTACAGAGACCTGCCGACTACTATATGACGATCAAGGATGGCTCGATTCGAACAGCGCTGGATGCAAGAACCATCAATCAACGCGACTGGAATGACCGACGCAGTGTGCATTCCGCCTTGATGAACGGCATCGCCTTGGTTGAATCTCACGTCGGCATTGATACCGATCGTATAGGTATCACAGGTTTGAGCGACGGAGTTTCTACCGTGCAATTTGCATTGGTCAACGCTCTTGGCCGGTTCGCGGCCGCATCCATTTCGACCGGCTTTCAGGAACCGAAGTCAACGCAAATCTATGGCGGCTCGGCATGGGCAAAGCAACTGATCGCTATAGGGTACCCACCCCTAAACCATGATCAAACGCATTTCTGGTCAACGACGTCTATCGAACGCAACGTCGATAAATTCAGTTTGCCAATCCTGATGCAGATTTCGGACAACGAATATTTGATGGCGATGGAGAGCTACGGGATCCTCAAGGCAAAAAATCGCCCAACGGATTTATATATTTTCCCGAATGAAAACCATATCAAGAACGGCCCTGCCCACCGTTTTGCTATCTATGAAAGGAACATAGACTGGTTCAAATTCTGGCTGAAACATGAGGAGGATCCGTCAGCCAAAAAGAAATCAACCTATGATCGGTGGCGGGCGATGGCGGCTCAAAAAAATTTGGCACCATAGGATATCGTCATGACGACTTCATCGCGGCTACCCATGCTTCTGCATCAACGAGTTCGAGGATTCGGAAATGCATATGGTTGTGCCTGTCTCCTTCCAGCTTAATTGCGGCGTCCACTGCTGAGCGATCGATGATATTGGCCGCTGCAAGATGTCCGCCCAGCAGCATATCTTTAATTTTGCTCCGATTACGTTCGACCAGTCGTTGCAGGAAGCCATCAGGGCCGCCCTTCGTTCTGCGGTGAAGGATCGAGTCAGGGAGACGGGAGTCGAACGCCGCTCTTGCGATCGATCTATTTTCTCCTCCCATGCAAAAGTACCAGGAGGGAATGCGCAGGCACGTCTCTACGATCGGTTGAGACATGAGGGGGTTTATCATCGGCAGGACCGTTTCTCTTCTGAATCCCTCGAGATGGTTTTGGATCTGGATGAGATAAGCAATGTGCGCTGCCTTGCCCGGCAGCTCACCGATTGGCACCTCAAGCCATGAATGCGAAAATTCCGCGCCTAAGCGGCTCACAAAATCCCGACTCAGCAAATCAGCCTTCGGTTTCCAGCGATATTGTGGCTTGCGCAGCCACGCGCGGCGTGCAGCTAAGGCCGCGCAGCGTATGATACTGGTCTCTGCCATCTCAGCGACTTCTGCAGCCGTCACCATTGCCCCACGGCCAACGCCTTCAAAGAGGAGCCGATCTGCGATCGGAAGGACTGATTGCTGGAAGCAGAACACGTTGTCGCCACCCGACCCGGTGAAAAACGCATCGGCACTTACCGCGCTGGCGACAGCCAGGTAGGCTTGGTCTCCTGACTGAGCGAAGGATCGGGCCAACGGCCGTGGCAAATGAGCGGCATGGCTCATTTCAAGATCTGTATCGTCGGCGCTGAAAAACACCTCCTCCATTGGGATGTGCAGGAAATTTGCGATTGCGCGCGCATAATAGCGCTCATCACCAGCAGTTTCATCGGTCACAAGGGTCAGGCCTGTGACCTTCGCCCCCGCCTGAACGGCTGCTGCCGCTACTATCGATGAATCGAGTCCACCTGATAGTCCCACGACAAGCGTTGGAAATCGTGAGACCCATGCCCCTATTGTGGAGGTCAGTGTCGCTCGCAGATCCGATATTGCCGCAGCCGGTTCGCCATAATATTCCTGTCGCCTGGCATAATCCCAGGGGTTCCACCGTTGTGCCAGCTCGCTCTTACCAAGCTGAATGTCCAATTGAAAACCCGCCGGAATTTCATTCAGTTCAGCCAGGCATGTCCGACTTGTTCTCAAATTTGGGAAATACAGATGACGACCCAGTTGCTCATCGTCGATGGCGGAGCCCAAAAGGCCGACCTGACGAAACAACGCCATATCTGAACCAATTGCCGTCACGCCCTGCGATTTCATATAGTAACATGGCATGCCCCCCGACGGGTCACGCACCACCGTGATGTCGTCGTGATCCTCATCGTGTAGGATCGCAACATATGAGCCCCAATATTTCTCGAGATGGATCGCCCCTTCTATGGTGAATACGTCCTGAGCATCTGCAGGATTGAGGGGATCGACTGACATCTTCGCGCCATCGCGGCGATAGATCCACCCTAGCAGGAAAGCCGTTCTTCCCGGCTGGCTAAAAACTCCCACCGGTTGATCGGCAAGCAGCAGGAAATTTGGCCGATTTATAGCCACCTCCATTCCGGCCAACGCTGCTACTTCGACAGCGCGCATGTGGACGAGATTACCGGACCCGGACAATGCGAGATAGCGAACGCGCTTCACAGGATGAGCACCGGCACATATTCACGTGCCTTGTCGCGGTGGTCGCTGACGCTTCTTTCGCCTTTCTGAATCCAGCAATGTGCACCGAACGGCCCCGTACGGACGCCGATCACGAGATTGAACACCACGCTATATCTCGTCAGGGACCTGGCGAGCGCGAATGATCGCACCAAGCAACGGTTTTCAGCGGAAAGAAGCAGATCAATGAGCCGATAGGATCCGACCAGACGGCCAATATCATCGTGACGTTCATGACCATGCGTTCGCTGTATCCGGCGTTCCAGCTTTGCTACAGCCGCCGCCAGCCCGACCCAGCGTATTATGGCGAGAGCCCATAGCTGGTCGATCACGGCAACCATGACATGTCCCAAGGACGGACGCCTCGCCTGGTCAAAATAAGACCCAGTGATTGCGGGCATATTCCCGGTTGGTGCAACGATGGAAGGGTATTCTGTTGCGGAAATGAGGCCGGATCCGAGCAATATCTCGGCGTCGCCGGGTATGGCCATCTGACCCCGTTCCAGCCGCCTAAGTGCGGCTGCCCCGCTGGGTGACAATTTGAAATATCGGTTATGATAGAGATCCAGAAATACCGGGGCAGGTCCGACCCAGACATAGGAGACACCCGATCGCAGCTTATAGGCCATGAGCAATTCTCTAGCTGTATGGCGCGCAAGCATGGCCTGCGCGCCACCGTTTCAGTCGTCGGAAAGCCCGGACTGCAGCCGCTGCTGAGCCTGGTCGATGTCGACGCCGTTGTTGCCCTTCGTCTGCTCGGTCACCGCTCCCAGGTCGACCAGGTCGGCTTCCAGATGGTTGTCGCGTTCCATACTTACCTCCTTCTTTGGACTGCTGCACTCGTTGCAGCCCAATCATGGTAAGTCAGACCCCAATTGATCAGCCATCTTATAAGGTCTCGCTTGTGCAACCAGTCGGTACTATTATGCTATTCAACCAAAATGTAGCCTATATGATCTGAGACAACGTATTCATATTGCACCACATGATCATGAAGTGATGCTTTCACAAATTCTTCCGACACGACGAATTCGGCGCCTGTGATAAGCCCAAAGGACCTCAAAACGGTCTGAACCTTGACCGGAAGTGGTCGCGATCTCGACCGCCCGCAATTCCGAGGTCAAGTTGCGCAACACGCGAAACTCCGCCAGGCGAGCCATATGGAGTCGTTCGGTCGCAGACTTCAGGGCCGTTGCATGTTCACCGTCGTGACAAGCCCGTGCGACTGACAGAAACAAATCAGTCGCCGCCTTCGCCAATGACTGGCCATCTATATCGGGTTGAAGATAGGGCCTTGAGGCACCGCCTACAGACAGGCGCGTTCCCTTGAGCACGAGGCGCAGGAGATGACCGTGCCAGCGGTAAAGGTCTCGCAGGCCGTCTGGCGTCAGATGAAGCAGGCGATAGCCACCACCGTAGGCGATTTCGAGCATATGCTCGCCGACCAGGCGCTGGGCTCCGTCCCTGAATGGCGACACGGATACGCCGTATTCCGCTGCCAACGCCCTTTCTATGAGCATGCTTCCTGGCGGGAAGCGCCCCGCCATGATATCGGACTTGAGAAGGAGATAGGCTCTTTCAGCCACCACGGGTTCCGGAGACATACCGACTTCTAACGGTACTGGTCAGGTTGCGTGACAGATCCGGCACGCGAGGCACGGCGCGCGACTGCTGCGGCCTGATGTCGGCTCACGACCTCAAGAATATCTCTCTCGAGCTCCCACAGGTCATCTTGAAGCAAAAGCTCACGCGGCAAGTCCATATTGTGCTCCGTTGCAAGCAAGGGAATGAACAAATGAGGCGTGGTCATCCGCAGCGAATGCGCGCAGCGAATATGATCCTCAAGCGCAGGTGCCCCAGCTCCACCCTCAAGTTCGCGGATCCAGCGTTCGCTGCAGCCGACGGCCTTTGCCAGGCTGTGTTGAGAAATCCGGTCTCTGCGGCGACGCCGCTCGATAAGCTTCCCGGAAAGCTCCTTGATCAACGATAATATTCCGCCATCGATTGTTTGTGGACTTTGAGGCGTCATCTGCAGGTCCCCCTGGCAGCGGCTCAAAATCACAAATCACATCGCCTGTGCTCGGCAATTTGTTGTAAATAAAACTGTGCGTCAACTACAAGAAGGTCGATATTACGAGACCAGTTTCCGCTGCTTGCGAAAAATAGTATCGCGCAGGCGACTATCCTTCAGAACGATGAGGAGACCGTCCTGTTTTGCCGGGCATATCCCGGAATGATCGTATGACCCGCGCATCCTCGGTTCCCTGCATGTGCACTAGAGCTGAAAGGAAGAGTTTCCACACCTGGGGCGAAGGATGAATGGCTTCGGAGTGAACTGCTGTGCTGACGATATCCCCGATAAGCCGCGAGAGGGTGGAGGATGTTCCGACATGTCGAACATTACGCCCACCAAGCCGATCCAGCTGAGGATCCAGCAGTTCGGATAAAAGCTCGGTCTCGTCGCATCGATGAAGAAGATCGACCGCTACGAACAGGGTCGTTCCATAGGGCAAGAAATCGCCGATCAGATGACATAAGCGGCAGTGGCACTGGAGAAACAGGTGAATGCCCTCAGCGGAAAGCTGAAGCTTGTACGCCCTGGATTGCTGACTCCCCATATTCGCTCTCCCACCACAAACAGCGATTCTTCCGCGATCGATCCAAATGCCGGTCTAACGACGCTGTGCAATGTCGATCATTTCGCCAAAGGAACAAAAGGTGAAACCGGAACTATACTTCCGGTTTCCGGAAATGGATTTCCGATAGCCGGAACTGAACTACCTTAAACCGGAACTGAAATTCCCTGTCACTTGCGAGAAGCAAGGTTTCCCCGCCACTCAAGCCTCTGTCGAGACGGCAGCAAGGGTGAGAATTTCCGAGCGATCGGCAGCCCGCATCCGTTCCGATCCCCCTTTTGGGAGATTTCGCGGTTATGACCAGAACATGTTCCAGTCGCGCGGCAATGCTCGTCGCACTCCTGCCGGCTATTATGCCTCTTCATGGCGCAGGAGCGCAAGCCGCTCCGTCCGAGAGAAAAGAACCTGCCCCGATCACGCGCGAAGCGGCTACGCTTCGCGACGCGGCCAATGAAGCCCAGGTCAAGTTGCAACAGACCTTCACGAACCTGCGCTTCGAAGAATTTGGTCCAGCGCCGGTCGAAGGTCCGATCTATCAGGCGACCGCCGGCGGCCGGATCATCTACTACGCGCCGCGCAGTGAGCATCTTTTGTTCGCGACGGTCTACGACCGCAACGGTGTCAACCTGACCGCGCTGGCGCAGGAACAGGGCGCGGCGCGCCGTCTCAAGGCCATCGATCCTGCCAAGGCACTGGCGATAGGCCCGGCAGATGCGCCCACGGTCATCGAATTTACCGACCCCGACTGTCCTTACTGCCAAGCGCTCGACCGCTTCTGGAGCGCCAAGGCCGCCGAAGGCAAGACGGTCAGGCGTCTCATTTTCTTCGTGAGCGGTATCCACCCGACCGCAGCCGCCAAGGCGGAGCATATCTTTTGCTCCCCCGATAGCGAGGCGGCATTCCGGGCGGCCTATTCAGGACAGACACCGCCCGTTCTGCGCCAATGCGCAGCGGGACGCGCCAGGGTCGCGCAAGATGCTGAGCTCGTCGCCAAAATCGGCGTCTCAGGAACGCCGACGCTGATCGTCGATGGCAAGCTCATATCGGGCTTCCAGCAGGCCGAGCTCGAGGCGTTCCTCGATCGGCACGCAAAGCCGAAGCTTGCAAAGGCAGTTTCCGATGCGCGGCGCTGAACGCAGGCGCGCCATCGCAGCGAACCACACTCTCTTTCCGGAGGGCATCCGTTCTGGCCCCAGCTGGCCTGCGCGGATGAACCAGGATGCCGGCGGCGGCGGGCTCATGGAGCCGTCCACCGACGCCCCGGCCGACACCGATCTTCCTTCGATGCCGGCAGGCTTTGGTTGGACGGCTCCTTTTTGGAGCAATGCAATGATGCGTACATTTGGCAGCAAGGTCCTGGCGGTGGCCAATATCGGCCTCCCTTTAGGTGCGATCGCTCTGGTGGGTGGTCCGGCCCAAGCCTTCTCGGCACCGGCCCAGGGCGATCTTGGTTACGACATATACGATATCGTCGTGAACCAGGGTGTGAAGGGTCCGATGGGATTTGTAGGCGGCGTCGCCGCCTTCCTGTTCGGCGTCTCACGCCTGTTCTCGAACATCATGATCGGCATCCCGACCATTGTCGCGGCCGTCTGCCTCATCAAGGCGGACTCCATTCTCCAGACCTTCGGGATGGTCGTCTGAGACGCGCGGCGCGGCTGCGGCCTGGCTGACCCGCCAGGCGCATGCCGCACCGGCAACAGGCTGGGGATCGATGGTCGGTCCCTGGAAACCGACACCTTCGCAGGTGTCATGAAGCAGGAGGAGAAGGGCAAATGGACGAACGCCTTCCGCAATATCTGCATCGGCCGGTCCAGATCCTGTGGTTCGGATCGGACGAGTTCCTGCTCGCGACCTCGAGCATATTCGTGGCCGCGATCGTAGGCGGACTTGTCGGCTGGGCGCTCATCGCTGCCCTTCTCCTTTTCATTCCGTGGAAGCGGACCAAGCCCAGGGGTTATCTCCCCCATCTTGCCTGGCGCTGGGGCCTTGTTTCCTTTCCCCATTATCCGGGTCCCACCCAGACCCGCTTCTTCGAGTGAGCGCCATGGGGCTATTGCATCGCAAAAAGAGCGAGGAGGATCCGCTGCTGGGTAAACCGGCGAGCTACGGCATCCATCGCTACCTGCAGGGGTCGGCGAACCTGTTCGAGGAGAACCGGTTGCTGAAGGTCGCGATCGCGGGCATGTTCGGCGTCACCGCCGTGCTGGGCGCGGTCATCTACACGACCAACCAGAATGCCCGGACCGTGATCGTCCCCTTCGGCGCCACCGGCGACCTCCATGTCTCGGGCAACACACCGTCCGAAGCCTATATCGTCGCCATGACGCGCAACATCGTCGCGCTTTCGGGCACATGGTCGGCCTATTCAGCCGACCGGCAATTCCAGGAGCTGCTGGGGCTTGTCCACCCGTCCGCCTATGGCGCGATGCGCGACAGCCTCAACGCCATACTCGATGAACTGGCGAACAATCCGACGCTGTCGATCGCCACCTATATCCGCAACGATCAGCCGGTTCGATGGACCGCCCATGAGATCGTCGTGCCGGTCGAGAAGGTCCGGGTGATCGGCGGCGTTATCCGCAAATTCCGGGGCATTTTACGCATCGGCTACGGCATCGAAAATGGCCGTTTCTGGCTGACGCGTCTTTCCGAGGAGCAGTTCGATGTCGAAACACGCTAATTACGGCATAGGCGCATGCGCCGCCCTGTCCGCGCTACTCCTAATGGCCGTGCCAGCCTCAGGCCAGACGCTCCACGCGCTGCCCGACCAGACCAGTCGGATCCGTCTCTCCAACCGCGACATCAACCATGTCGTGTGCGAGGGTGGCGAGATCGAGGATATCAAATTCTCGGCCGAGAAGGGTCTTGCCGTCGAGAAAGGCGGATCTGACGCCTGGATCAAGTTCCTTGCCCGCGAAATCGACGATGGCGGCCAGATAACACGCAGCTATGTGACGCAGCCTTCCGAATTCTTCGTGCACTGCAACGGCGCCACCTACCCGCTTTATGCCGAACCGGCGGAAATTCCGGCGCAGACGATAGTACTTGTCCCCGGCGCCCGGCAGCGCGCGCAGGCCAATAGCGCGTTGATGGCTGCGCTGGCGGATGAGGACCGCGCCGTCTCGATCACCATGGCCCTGCTCGATGATCGCATTCCCGCTTCGTTCAGCGAGGTTGCGCCATCCGGTAGCGCGATTGCCATCGCGACCGTTCCGGGCCTGTCGATCAGCGAGCAACGCCGCATCGCCGTCGAGGGCGCCGGGCTTTCAGCATCCCAATATCATGTGCGAACCACGGCAGCGGTGACGCTGGACGAGCGCCTGCTGGTCGATCCGGTCCTGGGGACAGGCATTTTCTCGATCACGCTGGACCGGGTCCATCTCGATGCCGGTGAAACGGCGCGGCTTGTCGTGGTCCGCCGGGGAGCCGGGCAATGAGCGGCGAGATGGACAGGGAGCGCCCAGAAGCCCCCGCCCCTTCCCCCGAAACCCTGTCCCCCTATCAGACGCATCTTGCCGCGCAGAGCGCCGGGCAAAAGGAGGAGGCCGTGCGCCGTCCGTCCCCGGCCTTGCTCGACTGGAAGGCGCAATGGGCCAAAATGTCGGCGCGGCAGAAGCTGCGCGCGCGCCAGCTCGCCGTCGGTGTTGCCGTCGGCGCGCTCGGGATCGGCCTTTATGCCGCATCGGGCAGCAAGGAGGAGGTGAAGCCCACCGATCCTGCCGCATCGCTCAACATGGGCGCAGGGCTGCGCGGCGACAGCCTCGAGGTGAAACTGCGCGGTGACCTGAAAAAGGTTCTCGATGGCCAGCAACTGCTGGGCGACAGGGTCAGCGCGATCGAGGAAGGCAAGGTGGTTCCCGGGTCCCATGCCCCCGGAGCGCCGGGCGGCCAGACTATCGATGGCGATCTGCCGCCCGCCCTGCCCGGCAACGTTCCTGCCCTGCCCTATCCGCCCGAGACCGGCGACATAAGCGCGGATGCCGACAGGCTGCCAGCGCCGCCCACCGGTCCGGTTGCGCCGCCTGCCCCGCCTGCGCCGCCGGTCGAAAAGACGGTTGGCGCGATCGGCACAGCGACCGGTCAGCTCGTGGCCCAGGGCGGGGCCGACAATGCCGCATCGTCCAAAAAAAAGAATCGGACGATCTATTTACCGCCTGGTTTCATGAAGGCGCGGCTCCTGACGGGGATCGACGCGCTGGCAAGCCGGGACGCGACCAGTAATCCTGAACCGATCATCGCGCGGGTGCAGGCGCCCGCGGTCCTGCCCAATGAGGTGAAGGCCAACCTTGCCGGCTGCTTCGTGGTCGGCAACGCCACCGGAAGCCTCGCCAAGGAGCGGGTTGAGGTGCAGCTCGTATCGCTCTCCTGCGTGGATTTCGACGAGCATTCGATCGTCGATCAGCCGGTCAAGGGCTTCTTTGTCGATACCGACGGCAAGAAGGGCCTGTCTGGCAAGGTAGTAACGCGCGCCGGGGCGACGCTGGCGCGCGCCTTCATTGCCGGGACGATCAGCGGCATCTCGCAATCAGTCGAAAGCACGTTCGGCAACACTTCTACCTCGGCGCTGGGAACAGTGCGCACGCTTGATGCGGGCGATGCTGCAAAGACAGGCATTGCCGGCGGGCTCTCCAAATCCTCGGACAAGCTCACCGACTTCTATCTCGATCTCGCCCGCCAGGCTGGTCCCATCGTCGAAGTGGGTGCCGCCAAGGATGTGGTCGTGGTGATCCAGGAGGGCACCACCCTCGAAATCAAACCCGGCGCGGGAGCCAAATTCTGATGTCCGCGCCCATGGGAGACACAATGATGAAGATGCTGCGACCCTGCCTCCTTGTCCTGCCATGTCTTGCGCTGCCCGGCTGCGCGACGATGGGTTCGGTGATGTCGCCCTATAGCGAGAAATTCTCGTGCAAGAATAGCGACCATGGGCAATGCATCCATCCCGATCAGGCCTATGCCGATGCGCTCGCCGGCCGCGCCTCCAAATCCGATCCCGCCGTCACCCATAACCGCAAGCTGCTCGCACCGGACAAGAAGCGAGCCCGCGGTAGGGACAAGGGCCGCCCCGCGGCTGCGGCGACAGCTGTGGCAATGGCGCAACCTGGCCAGGGCCATGTCGGCGCGCTGATCGAGGGGCCGCAATCGCCGATGCTGCGCCCATCGCGAACGATCCGTACATTGATTCTCCCCTATGCGGACAAGCAGCGTCCCGACCGGCTTTATATGGCGCGCTATGTCTATTCGATCATCGATCGCCCGGCCTGGGTCGTGGGCGACTATCTGGTGGAACCGGGCGGGCGAACGCCTGCGCCACCGGTGCTGCGCACGCTGCGCGAGCGCGAGCCGGGCAGCGCAGACGCGCCAACCGCAGAGGCCACCCCGCTGGCCGTCCATCCGGAGAAGCGGCCATGACCGCGCGGCCCGCCCACAAGGGTCTGAGCTATCAGCGCCTGCGCGCCGCCGTGACCCGCGACGCCTATTCGGATTTCCTGCCGATGGTCGCCTGGGTCGAGGAGGAGGAAGCTTTCCTCTGCATCGACGATGGCTGGGGCCAGGCCTGGGAGCTTGTCCCTTCCGCCTATATGTTCGCCCATGTGCAACAGGCGTTGCTGGGGCTGCTCAATATCCATTTTCCCGAAGGGACGGTTCTCCAGCTCATCACCTTTGCCGATCCGCTGATCGATCCGGCGCTCGACGCCTATCTCGATATGAAGGTCCGTCCCGACCCGCTGGTCCAGGCCTCGGCCCGGCGCACCGCCGACTATCTGCGCGGCGGAACCAGGGGCCTCGATGCGCTCCATGCCATCCCGGTGCGCGACTTCCGGTTGTTC
The DNA here is from genome assembly GCF_027925545.1 of Sphingobium sp. BS19. Lineage (NCBI taxonomy): Bacteria > Pseudomonadati > Pseudomonadota > Alphaproteobacteria > Sphingomonadales > Sphingobiaceae > Sphingobium > Sphingobium sp. BS19. The sequence continues at coordinate 33,770 of NZ_BSEF01000017.1, read as the reverse complement.
CTCTCGATAAAGACGCGGGTGAAGCTCGGCGCGGACCTGCGCCGCCAGGTCGAAGAGCAGCTGGCGAAGATGGGCATCCGGCGTCTGCCGCCCGACGCGCTTGTCAGCTTCTATCGCCGGATTTTCAACGGCGTGTTCGCAGCCGCGCCGGGTGTGTTCCTCAGTGAAAGCATGGGCGGCATGCCCGCGCCATCGATCGCGCGGCAGATTATCGAGGCCGGCCCGGACCTCTGCTTCGAGGGCCCGGAAGTGTTTCTGGGCAACCAGGTGGCCCGTTGCCTCACGCCCAAGGCACCGGCGCGCCGGATTACCGCCGAACGTGCCAACCGGCTCATGGGCGGGATGCGCGGGAGCGCCGAGGATAGCGACCAAATTGGCGGGCCGTTCCTCTATTGCCTCTCGGTCCTGTTCGACCATTCGCAGTTCGAGATTCACAAGCGCGCGCAGATCCTCTCGGCGCAAAAGGCGGCCGGCAGCTTTGCGGTCGAGGTCGGCAAGCAGATCGAGGAGATTGGCTGGATTCTCGATGAGGCGTCGAACAGCCGCTTCGTCTCGGTAATCCCGACGATGTGGGTGTTCGGCCGTGACCGCGCCCAGGCGCGAGAACTGGCCGCCCGCGCCAAGCGATTGTGGGAATCAGAACCCCTGCCCTTCATGGTGCAGGAGGAAAGCTATCTGCTGCCCGTGCTGCTCGCGGCCAGCCTGCCCTTCGGCCTCTATCCCGAGAAGCAGACATTGAAGCTGCTGGAGCGCGATTTTCGCATGCCAGTCAAAGCCGCCAGCCTGATGGCGCCGGTGCAGACCGATTTTCGCGGCGGCGGCCGCCCGGCCCTTCTCTATGTCGGACGCAAGGGCCAGCTCATCACGCTCGATCTCTTCGACCCGCGGATCAATAATTATAATTTCATCGTCTCGGCCGAGAGCGGCGCGGGCAAGAGCTTCCTGCTCAATAATCTGTGCCAGCAATATTATGCGCAAGGCGCGCTCATCCGCATCATCGATATCGGTGGCAGTTACCGCAAGCTTTGCACGCTCTGCTCTGGCCGTTATATCGACATCGGCGAGGAGCGCCTGGTGCTTAATCCCTTCGACATGGGGCTCGCGCTCGATGGCGAGGACAAGCAATCGGCTATCGCGATGGCCGTCGCCATCGTCGCGGAAATGGCGAACGCCTCTACCCGCAAGCCGGTGACAACCTCGGAATGGAACCTGCTCAAGTCCGCCGTGCAGTGGACGGTCGATAGCGGGCGGGGCGAAGACGGCATCGACGCGGTGCGCGACTGGCTCGGGCACTATCCCGCCAATGCCGTTTCCGATCTCGACCGGGTCGACCATCTCGTGCCGGTCGCGCGCGAATTGGCGTTCAACCTGCGCGATTTCGGGTCGCAGGGTGCTTATGGCCATTTCTTCAACGGTCCCTCGACGCTCGACATCTCGCGCGACGAGTTCGTGGTGCTGGAGCTCGAACGTTTAAAGGCGCTCCCGGATCTCTTCAACGTGATCGTGATGGTGGTGGTGAACGCGGTCACCCAGGAGCTTTATCTCTCGGCGCGCGACAAACCCCGTTTCGTGCTGTGCGACGAGGCAGCCCAGTTCATGACCCGCAGCGACGGGCAGGATCTCTCCCGCCTCGCCGAGGCTTTTGGCCAGGGCTATCGGCGCGCACGCAAATATCAGGGCAGCTTTGGCATCGTGCTCCAGAGTATGAACGACCTCATGCTCTTTGGCGGCACCGGACAGGTGATCCTGGAAAATGCCGCCACCAAATTCCTGTTGCAGGGCTCCACTTATGACAAGGCGGTGGACAACAAGATCCTCGATTATTCGGGCTTCGTCCTCGATCTCCTGAAATCGGTCAGGAACGCCAAACCCAATTATTCCGAAGTGTTCATCGACAGTCCGCTGGGCCTGGGGATAGCGCGGCTGGTGGTCGATCCCTTCAGCTACTGGATCAACACCTCTGCGCCCAATGAGGTCGCCGCGTTCGAGGCGCTCGTGCGGGCGGGTCGCAATCCGCTTGAGGCGGTGTGCGACCTGGCCGGTGTCGATCCCGCGCAGGTGCTGGGCGGAGATATCCGCCCGGACGGGAGGGCGGCATGACGCACAAGCCTGTGGCCCATCCCGATCAATTGGCGCTCGACTGGGAAAACGACCCGGCGATCGAGGCGATGATCGAGGCGCGCGTCGCGAGGCGCGCCGAGGCCGCCGCCTTCCAGTGGCGCGTGCGGCTGGTGGCCATCGAAACCTGCATGATGGGCAGTCTCGTCATCGCAGCCGGGATCGCGCTCGATCAGCCGCCGCTCCAGACCATTCGCGCGGGCATCCTCGTGGCTACCGCCTGCTGTGCGAGCGGCATGCTGCTGATCGGCCTGTCGGGCGCATGCGGGATGCTGTGCTCGCGCTTCAGGCAATGGAGGGCGCGATGAAGGCAGATCACGCCAATGGCTTCGATCATGGTCTTGACGTAGGAGACGATGTCCATGGGCTTCTCGCCTATGCGCGCGGCGTGAGCGACCGGGCGCTTGGTATCGACGCGGTTGCGCAGGCGATCGTCACGGTCATCCAGGCGGAACGCCGCTTTGCGCGGCTGTGCTACGCCCTGCTGGTAACCGGCGGCATAGCCAATGCCGTGTTTTGCGCATTCGCGGCGGCGTGGATCCTCCAGGTTCCGCTGGTCGAAGCCATCTTCATCGGCATCTGCGCCGGAATGGGCGCCAGCTCCACGGGCCTGATCCTCATTCCCTGGGACGCAATCGCCCAACGCCTTCGTGATTTCATCCAGCGGTGGAGGCGGGCGTGAACGGCATCTTCTCAAGCACGCCCGCGCCAGGGCCCATCCGCCTCCTGGTCGGCAGCCAGGGCCTTGCGCTCGTGCAGTCCTGTATCGCCTGGCAATTGCCCGCCATGCCCGCGGTCGTTCGCCTTCTTGGCGCGGCCATAGCGATCATTGCGACAGCGGCCCTTATCAGCGCCGCGATCGGCGAGGGGCGCGAGAACCGTCCGCCATATTGGAGACGGCGCCATGGTCGCTAGATCCATATGCCCTGGCGGTCGCCTTCCTGCCCTGTCGGCCCTGGCGCCATTGGCGCTGATGACGGGGCTGATGACGCCCGTGTCCGTACCGGCTGCGACCAGCACCATCGGCCGCACCTGGCCGATCGCCGAACCCGATGCGCTGAGCGAGATCGAAGGCCGCGCCGCGCATGTTCCAGACATGAAAACCGCTTTTGGGCCGCGCGAGCGCTGGTCGGCAATGCAACCTGCCGCGCTCGGTATCGCCCGCGCCGATCGCAACCGGACGGTAGTGCCCTTCTACACGCTCGATCAGGATATCCGGCTGCCGGGCGGAAAACTCCTCTATGCCAAAGGGTATAGCTTCAATCCCCTTGCCTATGTTGCGCTGCCCCAGCGGCTCATCGTCGTGCATCCGCGCGATCTGGCCTGGGCGCTGCGTACCGCAAGGCCCGCCGACTTCATCCTGCTTGCCGCCGGTGGTCTTTCCCAGGCGGGAGATACAGATGCCGATGCGATCACATTGGGTGAGCGTCACGGTCGGGCGCTGTTCCTGCTTGAAGAGCGCGTAAAGGCACGGCTCGGCCTCACGGTCGCGCCGGTGATCGTCGCCCAGACGGGGCAAAAGCTGGTGCTGACCGAGGTCGCCATGCCCCCCAGTCCGCGGAGCATCGCGCGATGAACATGCTCGCGATCCGAAAAATCCTGATATGCGGTTCGGCCTTTGCAGCACTGGCGCTCGCCTCGCCCGCTTATGCCTCCAAATGTGAGGCGGGCACGGTCTTCAACCCGATCACCAAGGTGCGCTGGAACTGCATCTTCCCGATCACCATCGGCGGCGTGAAGGTGGGTCCGAGCGATCCGCTCGGCAAGGCGCTCGATGCGCAGTCCGCCTCCAAACCCTTATGTGCCTGCCGCAAGGGCGTGACCTTCTGGTTCGGCGTGAAGGTCAGTTTCTGGTCGCCCAATCGCATGGTCGACGTGGCGACGGAGCCGGGCTGCATGATGGCGCTGGGCGCTGACCTCATGCCGACCGGCGGCAGGCTGCAGGGCAGCCAGACCAGCATCGCGGACGGCACCAATACCCGCAAGATGTTCGCCCAGATGCATTATTATATCGCGCCGGTCTGGAAGATGCTCGACATGTTCACCGACCTGCCCTGCGTCGAGGATGACGGCTTCGACGTGGCGCTGATCACCGAGGTGCTGCCGACCTGGCAGTCTGCAACGCTGGGCGCGATCATCCAGCCCGAGGCGATCCTGTTCGGCAATCCGGCCGCAGGCCTTGCCTGCATGGCCGACAGCGCCGCGGCCGCGGCCGGCAAGGTCGTCGATCCGCTCTTCTGGTGCATGGGGTCCTGGGGCGCCACTTATCCGGTAGCCGGCGACATCCATTTTGGCGACAGCGTCGAGGCCTGGGCGGGGCTCGCCGCGCGCGGCGTCTTCATGATGGGGCGGCTTGGCGCCCTTACCGTGAGTTCAGCGGACGGCTGCTCGTTCATCCCGCAACCGGTCTGGACCAAGAGCCGCTACAAGTTCCAGCTCATGGAACCGGTCAAGGGCGGCCAGTGCGTCAATGTCGGGCGGCCCGGCACGCTTTGGACCAGCGCCAAGCATGCGCCGGGCAAGGACAATGCGCAGTTCATGCTGTTTGAAAAGACGATCTGCTGCGCCGGGGTTTCGACGCCATGAGCAGATCGCCTGTCCCGATCCGCATGGCAGCGCCTGGCCCCAGCCGATGGTCTGCCCGTCATTCCACCAGGCCAGGCGTACCCCCTGCGGTCAGGCCAGTGTCGCATCCCTCCTGCGGCATTGGTCGGACGGTCGGCGTGGCCACAAATGCAGACGATCATGCGGCGTGCCCCTCCTCGCTGCATGTGGTCGTGGCCACGCTGACCGTTTTTGAAGGCCAAGCTGTATTCCGGGCAGAGCGTGCCGGGCTTGTTCCAGCGGTTTTGCTGTTCCGGCTGCGGCGCGGGTCGCGGCAGATTACCCCGGGCGAGAACTGGCCATGAGGCCAGGCACCCTCGTCCTTGTCGCAGCGCTCGCCCTGCCTGCCCCGCTTCATGCGCAAACGGCGCAGGACCGCGCCCGCGCTGCGGCGGCCTCCGCGCGGGCTAAGAGCGCGGACAGCGACGCGCTGCTTGGCCATTATGTGACGCCGGGTATGGCCGGAGCGCCGATCGCCACCGTGGATTCCTCAAAGACTTTCACGCCCAACCTTGCCTGCCAGAAGAGCGCGACACTGCTCGAACTGCTCGCCCAACCAAACGCCACCGGCGATATCGGCACGCTCAGCATTGCGCGCGACAGCGATCTCGACGGGAGGTTCGATGAGGCATTGACCGTTCCTGTTCCCACCTCGGGGATTTGCGCGAACGGGATCATCTCCTGCACGCCGGGCCGCTGGGACGCGTGCCGTTTTTTCCGCTGGGACGCGTCCGCGTCCGGATCTTTGAAGCTGGCCCAGGTCGAGCTGACCGATCTGGCCGGTTGTTACTGCGTCAATAATAGCTGTGGCAGCAATCTGGTCTGGGGCAATATGGCCTCGATCCTCAAGGATCTGGGCGGCGGCGTGGTCGGCGCGCTTACCACGGCCGATCCGCGTATCGGCATCGCGCAGGCGTCCATCGATGGCCCGCTCATCCGCTATACCGGCGCGCAAACCACATCCTGTACGGCGCAGCCCCGGATTGGCGCCACAGCCTACAAGGCCAATCCGGGCGCCATGGCGAGCGACGCCTATGGTGCCGCGCAGACGAGCAGTGTTTTCCAAGCGCTGTCCGCGTCTTCGGCTGGAACCGGCACGTCGCAGGTCATCAAAAGCTGCACCATTACCCGGCAGATCGCACAGGAAGAAGTAACCGCCGAAATGATCATCGATCGCGTGTCGGGCGGCTACGCAACCTCTGCTGCAAATCCAAGCAGCCGCACCTTTGTCATGGGTTCGCCCGTCGACAACAGCCTCACAGGTGGATCCTGCACCCTCATCGATTTTCATATGACGCTGCGGGTCAAGGATGCCCAAAGGCTACAGCAGGTACTTCTGACTCGCTTTGGCGGTGACGACTGGGCGCAGATACGGATCGATGGCGAACTGGTCGGTTCAGGTCCCGATGGCTGGAGTGGAACCGGACCGCCACCGGGCAAATGCGAGAAGAAGAGCGCCTTCTATGTCGATCCCAATCTCGATCTCACAGGAAAGCTCACGCAAGGCGATCACGATATCTGGCTGCGTGTCGCGGTCGCCGATGGCGGCGAAGCTTATGCCGCAATCGAAGCGACGGTGGACGCGGGTTGCAAGACGAGCGAGCAGCTTGTCGACACCTGTTCGGGCTATGCTGCCAATGATAAATGCCGCCTCGACGACGAAGAGGTCGATGGCGTCGTCACCTATCGCAACGGCGTCAAGACCGGGCTTAGCCCCCTGCCCCAGACCCGGTTGATCGGCACCGGCGCCTGCGCGACGCAGGTCAGCCGCGCCTTCTTCGAGCGCCAGCGCCGCTACGCCTGCACGGTCGATTTAGGCGCTGCCCCGCAGCCCGATCTCTCGCGCGGCGCTTATATCATCGATCATTCGACCGAGACTTTGCTCGCTGACCGGGTGAAGCATGCCGATGGCAGCGAAAGCCTGACGACCCGCAATTTTTCCTTGCCGGTGTTGGGCACCGTCAATGCCTGCGAGCCGATCTGCAAGACCCGCAAGCCGCAGGCCAACGCAGCCGTCGCACCCGATGGCGTGACGGGCGCGAAGCAGACCGACCCCATAGGCTGGGATAGTTTCTATCACGCCTGCCAGGACAGCAATGTCTGCCCCGCGGGCGAGGGCGAGGAACTGGTCCAGGGCTGTGGCTGCATCGATGATTTCCCCGAAGCGGTGGTGATGATGCAGACGGTACGCCTGGGCGGCGCCGACATGGTCTGCACGAGTGCCGTGCGATGAGGCGCGGACGCATCTTGCTCTTAGGGATGATCCTTCTCGTTGGCGGTGTCCCGCTGATGCCCAGCGCCGCATTCGCCCAGCAGCTCTGCGCGGTCGATCGCAATGGCAATGGCGACGCGGCCGACGACGGCGAAACGGCAAGCTGTCACCTCACCGGCGCGGGCGGATGGATGTGCCCCATTGGCGAAACCCTTTGTGAGGCCGATGGGACAGGTGTCATGCATTGCCCGCTGGGCGATCAGCATGCCTGCGCGGTGCCCGCGAGCGGCGGCGCGCCAAGCTGCTCGGCCAATGCCTGTATCGACACTGGCGCCAATCCCATCGTCGAGGAGCCCGTGGTGGATGATCCGGGCGTCGAGGCCGACGGCGGCGTCGATGCCGATGGTACTTGCCTTGGCACGATCGAGATTTTTTCCGGTCGTGCGGCGCGTTGCCGCCCTGCCGGTCTCAGCACGACCTTCCAGAATTGCTGCAAGGACAAGGGGAAAATCGTGAAGGACGGCATGGGCGGTTCGATCTCGTCGATCACGACGAAGATCGCGGTCGCCAAGGGCGTCTTCACCGGCATGAAAGCAGCCTACACCGCCTTCAGGGCCGGCGCGACCGCAAGCCAGGCGGCGAGCGCGGGCGCCAATGCGATCATCGTCGGCATCGATCCCACATCGATCGCGATCAGCCTTGCGGTCAATGTCATGATCGATCTGCTGCTCCAGGGTTGCGACCAACAGGATATGGAAGTGGGCATGCTGCGCGGTTCGGGCATGTGCCATGAGGTCGGCAGCTATTGTTCATCGAGCATCCTTGGCATCTGCGTGCAGAAGGCTCGGGGCCATTGCTGCTTCAACACCAAGCTTGGCCGTATCATCCAGGAACAGGGTCGCCCGCAACTGAAGGCCTTTAGCGCCATTGGCTGGGGCACCGCCAAGCAGCCCTATTGCCGCGGTTTTACACCGGAAGAATTCCAGGCGCTCGATTTCAGCAAAATGGACCTCTCCGAATATTACACGGAAATCGAGGCGCGTGCCCAATCCGACATCCAGATCGATATGAAGGACAAGATCGATGCCCATATGCAGACGATCAATAACTAGGCGCGCCCTGCTTCTGGCCGGGATCGTGTTTGCGCCCGCATGGCTCCAGGCGAGCCAACCGCAGACCCCGGCCGGTCAGCCGACGAGCGATAATGCGCGGACGCGGATTGAGGACCAGGGCGACGCGGCGCTCGAACGCGTAAAGCGCGCTGTCGGCAAAACCAGGGCATCCGCGCCGCCTTCGCCCGTTCTGCCCGCCAAAACTGACGCAGCGGCGCAACGGCGAGCTTTTAAGGGGATGAGCCAGCACAAGCATGACCCGGCCATGGCGGACCGTGTGCAGTCCGATGTTGCGGCCGCACGCCAAGCGCTGGAGACCGAGCGAGCCGTTGCAAGTCACCGGATCGCCCAAGCGCTCGGCCTCGAACAACCCGAAGAGGCGGCATTGGCCGGGGTCATGTCAGCCAACGGTGGGAAGAACCGGGTCCCGGTCCTGTTCGTGTCATCGTCCATGCCGGTCGAAACTTTGCGCACCTATGCAGGGCAGCTTGAACGTGTTGGCGGCGTGATGGCCTTTCGCGGCATGCCAGGCGGGATGCGGCAGGTAGCGCCGATGGCGAAATTGTCTGCCGCGATCCTGCGTATCGATCAGGGCTGCGAAGGTCCGGCCTGCGCCATGCGCGACGTGCAGCTGATCGTCGATCCGCTGGTCTTCCGGCAACATCGCGTCACACAGGTACCCGCGCTGGCGATGATCCCTGGCGATCCGACCAAGCCCTATTGCGAGCGCGACGAGGCCAGCCCCCGCGCGGCGCATCTCGTGCTGGGCGACGCCGCCCTGTCCGGGCTCCTGGAGGAATATGGCCGCCTTGGCGGCAAGGCGGAGGTGCAGGATGCTCTTGCTCGCATGGCGCGCCGGTAACCGGGTCTGGCACGAACTTAAGGATCTGCCGCTGCGCGCCGCCGTTGCGCTGGGCGCGAGCGGTCTGGGGCAACCGGCGCGCCCGGGGCAGCTCTTCAAAGCCTATGGGATCGTCCTGCCGATTGGTCTCTTCGCCTGGTGGGCGATGCCGCAGATCACTCTGGTCATGACGCCCTCTATCGATGCCTGGGTTGTGCACCGCTCGCCCGGCCCGGTCCGCCGCGGCGACCTCGTCTCGTTCATGCTCTCCGACCCGGTCGCTGGCCCCGCACCTGTCGCTGTCACCAAATATGCCTTGTGCATGCCCGGCGACCGGATCGTCATGGTCGAGAAGCCCGCCACCCTGGGTACGGGCCGCAACGGTTTCTATCATTGCAATGGCCAGCTCATGGGCGTCGCCAAGCCTGTAGCGCGCAGCGGCAAGGCGCTCGACCACTGGCGGCCGCAAAGTCCGCGCATTCCCGATGGCATGATCTTCGTCGGCTCAAGCCATCCCGATGGATATGATAGCCGCTATTATGGCCCGGTCGCGATCGAGCGGCTTACCCGCATGGAGAAGCTGCTGTGAAGCGCCTCCTCCCGCTGGCCGCCCCGCTCCTGCTGCTGCCGGTCAGCTTCGCAGGTGCGCAGGCCACATCGTCCGGTACGGGCGATCGCGGGGCGCGCGGCTATTGGTGGTATGAGACGCCCAGATCCGACGTTGCGGAAAAGGCTCCAGATGATGCCGTCCCCAAACCCGTCATTCCGCCGATGGTTGAATTGGCCAGATGGGCGCCGCCCCGGATCGCCAAGCTGATCGAACAGCAGCGCGATTATGCCGCGACGGTGTTGACCATCGACGCGGTCGCGGATTTCTGGCGGCTGCAGGACTTCGCCCGGCGCAAGGCGCGCGCCTTTGCCGGCGTCACCCAGCTTGCCATGCTGACCCACCCCGAACTCAATGCCCGCGCCGCCAATCCGATGGTAGGCGAAGCCCGCGATGCGCTCGGCGCGCAAAAGGATCAGGTCCGCCGCCACTATCTGCGCGCGCATGCCGGCGAATTTGCGCTCGTCATGTTCGCCCGGGAGTCCTGCGGCTATTGCAAGGTGCAATGGCCGATCGTCCAGCGGTTCCAGGACGAAATGGGCTGGCAGGTCAGCCTCATGGATCTTGATAGGAGGCCTGACCTCAAACAGCGCTTCGGGGTCGAGGTGACGCCGACAACCATGATCGTTCGCCGCAACAGTCCCCAGCGCATGGTGATCGCCGCGGGGGTCGAAACCTATCCCAATCTCGCGCAGATGGCCTATCAGGCCGTGAGACTACTGAGCGGCGATATCCGGCCCGAACAATGGCTGACGGGAGCCGGCGAGGAAGATGGCTTCTTCGATGCGCTCGCCAACGGGCCGGTCTCTTCAACTGATCCGCGCGTGATCGGCGGCGACCTCATCGACGCCCGGGAGCCCAGGCCGTGACGCGCTTCGGGAAAGCCCGGTTCGCCTGGGTGCTGATGGCGGTCTGGGCGCAGATGCAATCAATGGCCGATGCGCTGCACACAGATCGGGATCTGGCGAGGCGAGCGGCCATTCATCCGGTCTCGACAGCTGCGGACATGCGGCTTTGGCTCGCGCGCGTGCCGGCCACGCGCGACTTTCCTGCCGATTTCGACGTCATGCTGCGTGGCCAGGCCGCGCTCTACACTATCGAGATGAGCACATCGCCAGGCTGCCTGCCCTGCGGCGATCTGTGGAGAAAGTTGTCCACGTTCCGCGCCCGCTACGGCTGGCAGGTTCGGGCGCTGGGGCAAGAGGAAGCCATGCTGCGTTCCGGGCGCCTGGGCCTGCCGTGGGTCGGAAACCCGGTCGCTTGGGCGCGCCCGCTTAGCGACCCTAACCGCATGGTGCCGATCGCGATCGGTACCGATCATGGCGCCAATATCGCACGCAATGCCTGGCTTGCCGCCCGGATGCTGACGGGCACCAGGGCAGCAGTCGGCGTGCGCGCCATGTCGAAATTTACCGGGATCGTCGGCGTGAGGGCGCCGACCTCCTCCAGCCGAAAGCGACGCTGATCATGGCGGGGCGGCGTCGCTTGTCCATTTTCATGAGGAAGCCTGCCATGGGACATCATCCACATCGTCTGATCCTTACGCTCTCCATCATTGTCGCCTCGTGCGGTCACGCCGCCCCTGCCTATGCGCAAGGCTGGGCCGAAAGCTGGTTCGATAATGTCACCTATACTTCGCCCGGCAGCTTCGAGGACCAGACCCGCGGCTATGTGACCGCAGGCGGCATGTCGGGCCGGGTCGATGTGCACGACGATTATCTCATGAGCCTGACCCTGCCCAAGGTGAAGGCGGGCTGCGGCGGCATCGACATGTTTTTAGGCGGCATGTCGTTTCTCGACCCCGACTATCTGGTCCAGAAGCTGGAAACGATTCTGCAGGCCGCGCCGGCCGTGGCTTTTCAATATCTGCTCGAAACCCTGGATGAGAAGATGGGCAACATCATCTCGAAGATGGAAGCCGCCACCAATTATCTCAATTCCATCCAGGTGAACGACTGCCGTCTCGCCAACCGCATGGTCCAGATCGCCAAAGGCGACGATAACATGTCGGGGATAGTCGAGGAGATGACCGGCTACAAGTCGATCCGCGAAGGCTATGCCAATAGCTGGCAGCAGAGCCGCGAGAAGATCCAGGCGAATAAGGGCAATCCGACCGAAGATCTGAAAGATGCCCTCGCCAACTGCCCGGCCGAGGTCACCGACATCTTCAAGACCGGCTCACTGCTCGCCCATGCCGCCGCGCGCGTCGGCGCGTCCGACTGGGCAGGCGTGATGCGGGCGCGCGTGGGCGACGTCTATATGCGCTGGGACGCTAACGACAAAGTGCCGCTTTTCTCGGCCATCCCCGCCTGCCCGCGCCAGGACACCGAAAGCGCCGATGATTTCCTGACCGGGCGCGTACCGACCCGGGCGCTCAACATTCCCGCGACCGTCTCGGACTGCTCGGTGAACGGCGCCGGGCGCGGCGCACTGGTGCTGGCGCGCGAGCGGATGGACGCGATCGCCGTCAAGATCCGGACACGCGCGGCGCTCACATCTGAGGAAAAGCAGTTTATCGCCAATGTGCGGACCTTGCCGGTCTATCGCCTGCTCGAATGGGGCGTGCGGCAGGGCCTCACCGACAGCGTGATCGCCGATACCGACGAACTGGTCGCCCTGACCCTTGCCTATCAGATGCTCAACGATCTCACCCGCTCTATCGACTTCGCGCTCCAGAACGCCGAGCGCGGCGCGACCATAGCTGGCGCGGCAGACGCGGAAAACACCAACATCTGCCAGACCCGCATTCTGACCAAGGGCATCGAGCAGCTCCGCGAGCTGCGCGATGAGGTGCTGCGCCAGCGCGCGCAGATGCGCCAGTCCTATATGGCTGCCATGAGCCAGGCGAACCTGTCGGCAAGCTATGCCGGGGTCGTGCGCCAGCGTGACCGCGATGCCCGCGACGCCGCGGGCGCCAACGCCAACCGCAACCGGTGAGGCGAGCCATGCGCCAACTCATTCGCCTGGCATGCGTCCTGTTCGGCCTGCTGAGTGCCTCACCCGCTCTGGCCATCGATGCGAGCTATCACACCTGGGACGGCTTCTCCGAAACCGTCGATGCGTTTCACCTGGTGGCGATGATCTTTGGTGATCCCCGCTATGAGACGCTGGTCGTCATCATCGCGGTGGCCGGCATCGCGTTCGGCGCGGTCATCGCCAGTATCCGGGGATCGGGCATGGGCCTGGTCGCCTTCGGGTTCCAGATGCTGGTCGGCATCGGCCTATTTGCAGGCATGATCGCCACGACCGGCACCGTCCATATCTATGACCGGGTACGCAATGCCTATCAGCCGGTCGGCGACGTTCCCAATCTCATCGTGCTGGTGGCTGGCGTCACCAATCTGATGGAACGGGCGCTGGCTGAAACCATCGATGACAACACCACCGATCCCAATGCCAAGCTGGAATTTGGCGCAGGCGGCCATGCGTTCGACCTGTTCCTCAACGCAGTGTCGCCGCGCAGCCCGATCGTCGATACCTTCCTCGACGCGAGCGTGAAGGATTATGTGCGCCAATGCTATCCAGTGGCGCGTGTGTCTCCGGCCTATGGCGTCGATGACGATCAGCTGTTCCGGACCTCGACCGACCTCCCTGCCTCCTTTGCGGCGATGGCGGGCCCTGCGACCTTCTCGACCGTCTTCACGCCGAGCGACAAAGCGGGAACGACGATGAGCTGCGATGCAGCCTGGGCGTATATCGCCGACCGCCTGTCGGATGCCACATTGTTCGATGCCTATAGCGACCAGGTCTGCGCGCGCACCGGGTTCGATGTGAACCAGGCGAGCCAGCGCGATCGCTGCCGCCAGCAGATCGATGCGCTGGGTGACATGATGCTCGGCCAATCCATGAGCCGGCAAAAATTCCTCACCAACATCCTGCTCGGCCAGACCGTCGGCGACGTCCTGTTCGAGGATTCACCGGCGGCGACCGCGCGGGTAATGGCGAACCGGGCGATCGAGTCCAACGGGCTTGCGACGCTTTCGACGGCCAATGAGTGGATGCCGACCATCCGGGCTTCGGTGTTCGCGATCATGCTGATGATGATGCCGATCGCGCTGCTGTTCATCCTGACGCCGATCAACCTGCGGGTCGCAAGCTTTGCGCTGGGCCTGTTCGTCTTCGTCGCGCTGTGGGGCGTGATCGATGCCGGCATCTACCAGCTGACCCTGGGCCGGGCGATGGACGTGTTGGCCGAACTGCGCGCGACCAACGTCGCGGCCGATAGCTGGATCCTTGCGCCATCGGCCGCGATGAAGGCGCTCGCTATCTTCGGCTCGTTCCGAACAGCAGCGGCGGGCTTGGCAGGCGCGTTCGTGTTCACTGTGTTCCGCTTCTCGGGCAATATGTTCACCGCCTTCACGTCGGGTATGCTGGGTGTCCAGGGCCAGGGCAGCATGGCGGCGGCAACCGTCGGGACAAGCGAGGGCTACGCCTCCGCGCTCGAAGCGCAAGCTTCGGCCGGTGGCACGATGGCGCGACGCTCCACATCAGCGGGGTTCGGCGATTTTGGCGAGCGCAGCAGTTTTGGGCTCGATCGCGCATTTTCTTCAGCCGGGTCGGTCATCGGAGAACATGGCGGCGGCGCGACCGGAACTGCGGCGTTCGGGCTTGGCCGGGCCGATGCCGCGCGGGAACTGGGCGGGCTCTCTCCTGCCCTTGCCGGGCGGGATTTGAACGATCCTGCCACGGCCAGTGCGATCCGGGCCAATGCGGCGACCTCGGCGATCCACAATTTTGCGCAGGGAGATGCGCTGCGCAAGCTTGGCACGAGCTATTTCGGCGAAGGCCAGGGCGGCGAACGCGCTTTTGCCGCGTTCGCGCAGAATATGGTGCAGTGGAAGGCGTTCGGCGACAGCCAAGCCTATGAGATGATGCAGTCGGGCGCGCAGCGGCATTTTGAACGCAGTGGCTATGATGCAAAGGATGCGGCGCTCAAGGCGTCGACCGTGATCGCCCAGGCCGGTGCTGATCCAACCTTCGCCAAGATCACGGCCAACGCCTTCGATCAGGAACAGATGCTGCGCAATGACCTGACTGCCGCGCAGACGCAGGCTGGCGCGATGGAAGGACGACGGGACTATGCCGGCGACAGGGTTGCGGCGGTCGAGCGCGGCAATGTCGCGACGGAACAGGCCCATCGCACCGGGCATAATCAGGGGCAGCGCGAGGCCGCAGGGATGCTCGGCCTTTCCGTCACCGAGACCAGCCGGCGCATCGGGTTCATCAATGCGCTTTCGGGTGAAGCGCGATCGACCGCGATTAGCCAGTTGTCGCGTTCGACCGGGCGCAACGAGGCCCAGGTGCTCCGCGCCCTGGAAAGCTATAATGCCGCCGTGCAGGTGGGAACCGCAGACGGCGCTACGGCCGAGGCGACCCGTGAAGGGACCAGCGTCTATGGCCGCACACGCGAAGCCGCCGGTTATGATTTTGCCGAGCGGTCGGGCAAGCTTGATGCCCAGCGCGAGATCGGTCCTGATGGCGTGCGCAGCTCCGCCCAGATCGGTGAGCAGCGGCGTCAGGCGGATAATGCCGGTTTTGCACAAGGCGCTGCTGCGGCTGGCGTGTCGGCGCGCGAAGCCGCGCGTCTGGATTCTTTCATCCGCGCGCTGGCGGGCACTGCCGGAAACCAAGTCGATATGGCGCAAGGCGGTGCGGAAGGCATCGCCGATCGCGCACGCAACGAGCGACTGACCGGCATCGTCGACAAGGAGCGGCTCACCCGCACCCAGGCTCTGTTGCGCACTCATGGCGTGGAGCTGTCGAAGCGCCAGATCGCGATGGATCAGAATGGCGACATCGGCCTCAACCTGACGCCGGAACTGGCCGCACAGTTGTGGCGCGGGGGACTCATCAACGAAAGCCAGCTTGGCGCGATCGCCAATGGCGGGCACGCCCGGTTCAGCTTTGCGCATAATGATCTGCTCGTCTCCAGCAGCACCGGGTTCAGCCAATCTGCGCGCAACGACACCAGTACGCGGTTCGAAGCCGGCAAGCAGGCGGGGCCTGACACGATCGAGCATTTCCTGGGCAGCGGCGCGCAAGGCCAGGCCGCCATGGCCGACTGGTTGCGCGGCGGGTTCGAGATGGATCGGCGGGGTGACTGGCGGCTGAAACCGCAAGTTGCCGATACACTGGAACGCGATGTCACCGCGATCATGGTTCAGACCGGGTGGCAACGGTCGCTCTCGAGGTCCGCGGAGCATTCGACAGCGGATAGCCAGAGCATCTCGGGTGATCTCACAGCTTCAGCATCTAGGGGAGTTGGTACCGGTGGTAGAGGCGGCGCAGAAAAAGACAGTGGCAAAGGTAGCGCCACAGGCTCGTTGAGCGGCAGAGTGAACGCTGACATTTCCGATAGAGGGATAGCGGCCGTCTCGGCCCGATCATCAATCGACGTCGTGAATTATGATGTTCGGGAGGCGATCGCGTCCGCAGAGAAAGCAGCCTCTCGCTCAGGGCGTCCAGAAGAGGCATTCGCCAGAGAACTGGGCGAACGGGTTCTCGGCAATGACGGGATTCGTAACCGGTATTTGCAGCAGGCCGATTCAGGACGGGGTACGGTCGATGTCACCGGTCCGGTCACCTCGATGGAGCAGTCGTCGATCCTCAGTTCGGGGCGGTTGCTTTTCGATCGCGACCACGGAATGGCGGACGGGGATGCCAGCTTCAAGGAGCGCCGGGATCCATGATGTCAGTCCTGAATCACGCCGATGTGTCGAAGATGCATATCGCCCGATCTCGGATCGGATGGATCGGTATAGGGATCCATGACAGGTCTTTGCGAAGCCGGTCCTGGCGTAATCACCCATTCTCCGCAAGCAACCTTGGCTTTCAAAAATCCATAGCCGAGAG
Organism: Sphingobium sp. BS19; assembly: GCF_027925545.1. Taxonomy (NCBI): domain Bacteria; kingdom Pseudomonadati; phylum Pseudomonadota; class Alphaproteobacteria; order Sphingomonadales; family Sphingobiaceae; genus Sphingobium; species Sphingobium sp. BS19. The sequence continues at coordinate 17,424 of NZ_BSEF01000017.1, read as the reverse complement.
CCGCCACGACCGTGATCGGATTGAAGACGAAAATGAGCAGCACCATGGTGTTGGCCACGGAGGTATTCGTCCGGTCATACGGGATGGTTATCATGATCTCGAGGCTAATCCAGTACAGCAGCGCCGTTGCCCAATAGAGCTTCGCATACCATGGTCGCCAAAACCAATCGGCGGCACGCGGCGATGGCGCGCGCGCCTCATCTGCCTGTTCGACGTGATCAAAATCCTGCATCTGCAGAGCCTTTCCATCTGGAAAAATAGCACAGGTTCATCCGACTGGAAACCGATCCGCCTCGATCACTGTGGACCAATCGCCCATGGCCACCGCAAGTATCTTGCCCCCTCCTTTCCTCCCCCCCTCCATCGGGCTTTGTTTTACGGTTCCAACAAATGGGCGTACTTCAAATCCTGGACCCAGCCGCGATGAAGAAGAAGCGGCCCAGTCGAGATGCACCTCCCAGTCTTTCTACCGAAGCGGATGCCGCCATCCTGCGACTTGCCCGCCTCCTGGGTCGTCAGATCGCGCGCGAACTTGATCAGGAGCGACAGCAGCGAGAGAAGCGCACGGACGTCCCGCCAAAATCGTGCGAATGAGGTTTGCCTGTCCAGCCCTTTCAACATCAGATGAACCATTTTCGGGCGAATGTTACGGCAAATATGCTGATACTCCTTGCTGGTGTCGGCGTATTTTTGCGCCGAACGGCGGTGCAATTGCGATCTTGCCCACGGAATGATTTTATCTGAAAATCACGGTCTTTCCGAAGGACGATCTTGTGCCTGCGTTTGCATTCTATCTTATCTTTAACGAGGGCGAGCCATCGATGAGGCTGGTTGACGTGCCAGATGTTGACGCTGCGAAAACATGGGCAATGAATGCGATCAGATATGAGTCATTGCACAGCATTCGCTTCTGGGACGGTGTTCGCATTATCGAGGTGAAACGCCCTGCGATGCGGCAACCCAGACAGAAGCCAAGCGATGCAGAGGAGCGCGGAAAGCGTATGATTGCCATGAAAGCCAAAGGCATGAAACAGCGCGAAATTGCCGCAGCATTTGGGATCAGCATCGGCCGGGTGCGCGATGTCATGTCACGTGAGGAGGTGCGTGCCCGGGAGGAAGCTATTCAAACCAACCGTGCCGCATTGTCAGGCCGGGCCAACAACGTGTTACGACATTTAGTCATCGAGCCGGAAGCGGACCCTGCCGAGCGCGACCGGCTACTTCCGAAGCGGGTTGCAACATTGACGCGGGGTAAAATAATGAATGTAGGCAATTCGGGCAAAGTCACTCTTGCCGAGATTGAGGCCTGGCTGTGGGAACGAGGCCTTTGTCTTAGCGCCGGCATTCTTCCGTGTATTCGGGGCCGGGTCAGTGGGTTGGGCCTGTTGCAGCGTGCCGCGAAATGGCACGACGATCTGGGTATGCCGCATCTTTGCGCGCAGGTTAAGGGTTTCAAATGGGAGTGGGGTGAATGCATATGTTGAGACTGTCCAGAATGTCCGCTTCGAGAGACAAAATCAGGGAAGCCGACATTTGGAGCGCTTGAGCAGACAACAATTCTGCGGCAGAAACGCGCCTGTTTCAGCCGCCCAAGCGCTGCTCGGCAAGGCCCGATAGCGGACGGTCTGTCTAAGATGACGCCAAGTGGTCGATCTTACCTTGAAAGCATCTCTCAATCTTAAGCGTTGCCCGCCACGTCCATCTCAACAACAATTCCGCACCATCCTTTTGCGGCAGTCATCTTTTCGGTCACGACGACGCCGCCAGCGACCTCTTGCTCGAGTGCGACACCTGTTGTCAGTGCCCGCCGCAATCCATCCGAGCCAGATCTGCTAAGGATAGTTCGAATGCTGCTCTTTGCCTCGTCGCCAAGGGAATCTCGATCGAGCTTGCCCATCCGCGCTAATAAGTTATCCGCCGCCTTGCGAGTAAGAACCGCGCGCGTCGCGTCTGAACCGCCGCGGCTGGGGTAAATGTCGCATTTGCAAAAATCCGCATCTCCAATGTCGATTTTCGTAAGCTTGTCGTGCAACTTCACCATTAGCGCGACCGTCCCTGCCATACGGATCACAGGTGCAACTCCGAGGCCAATCCTTGCCAGATCCTGCAGCGCCCTGCGTTGGAGATCCTGCGCATAAATCGGCCTTAGCGTTCCAACAAATTCGAGGCCGGCCACCGAGTCCCGCGTTTTCAGGTCCTTTAGCTGCCACTCAACACTATATTGTACGCCCTTGATGATAATAAATTCTGCAAGTGACGATTTAGGCGCGTCATACGGTAACAACTGACCTTTGACGGTCAAAATCTGCTGGGCGGCCATTTTCCCGTTTCCTCGAACAACTAAGTCGCAGTCCGGCGTGAGCAATGCCCAAAGCGTCGGAATACCCCTCTTGACGGGATCAATGTAAAGGTCGCCTAATCGCATTTCCTTGTTCGTTGCGGGCCGCGGATCGACTCGCGCGAGATGGTAGAGTTCCGCGATCTTGGTCGTTCTGTCCTTGTCATATGCACCGTCGATCAGCGCCGCATGTTTGTCGAGCTGCTCACGTGTGGGGCGCTTGATGACATCGGCTGCAGCGACACCGATTGCGCCTAGAAGGCATTCGCCGAAGAACCATTCAAGGTAATCGAAGAGGCTTAGCCCTTCTTGGTCCAACCGGAATCGGACAAGATAAGCAAACTCTTTGAGCGTGAGCTGCTCGATGTCGCTTTTCATCGCGAGCCTGCCTTTTTCTACGCTATCGAGCCAGAATTTGAGTGCGTCGTGCAGCTTTCCTCCGAATGGATGCGACTGAATGATGTCCAGCAGCACATCTGCCGAAGGGTCCGAAACCTCAATGCTCGCTGGCTTCTGCGGCGCCTCGTCGGCCGCCTTCGCGAGTTTGACGATCTCAGATTTCATAATGAAACCGAAGCGGCTTGCGAAGACCTTACCCTCGTCGCCTGATATACCACGACGGTAGTCTTCGGCTTGGGCGCGCACATTCTTGGACGACATCAGGATCACCGAAGGATGCCGCTTTGCCGCCGTTGACGGCTTCAGCAACTCTTCGAGACGCTGGATCGATGCGGATTTGGCTAATTTGCCTTCTTCCTCCGTCGGCTCCATGCCCGAGGTTATGTCGCCATCTAGATAGAAGTCCGCGAAGATCAGGTCTGGCAAGGGCGCCTCCGCATCGCCATGAGGCGTATTGCGGCCCACGAGCGACAATTTTACGTCCTTACAGCGACCAAGCATTTCCAGCAGCGGATCGACGTCTTGTAGATTGTTGCTCAGCCTTGTTGAGAATACCCCGTTGGGATCAAATCGCGGGTCTCGCGTCAGGATATACTGGCGATGCAGCTTCGAGACGACACTAATCAATTCGTCTTCGACATATTCGCCATTGTTCATTTGGGAAAGGGCGGATCGCAGCGAGTCTTCATCGACCCCCAGCTCGACAATTAGGTTCTTCCCATCGGCACTCTCGAGAAATTCATAAAGCGGACCATAATCGCCCTCATCGAGAGCAGGAACGTCGAAGGCGTCGTCTAGCAGCAAAATGTTCTTGATGCCGCTCGCCTTGATGGCGGTGATTATGCGCGTGTCTGCGATCATTTGTTGGTACCCATATCGAGGACGAACATACTGAGCCGCTCCTTGCGATGGCGGCCTACTTCTTTGTCGAGGTAGAGGGTCCAACCGTGATATTCCGCGAGTTCGCGCGAGATATAGAGCCCCAGACCCCGCCCCTGGCCCGGCGGCTTCGAACTAATGAAGGGCTGAAATATCGTCTCGGAGCGCTCTGGATCAACACCGGGACCGTTGTCCTCCACGGTTACCGCTTTCAGGTCTGGGTCTACCTCGATCCACAGTTCGGGGTTAAAGCCCGTCTGGTATTCATATTGCATCTTTAGCCAGTAGACAGCGTTGGCGACAAGATTTTCGATTATCTGGACCACCATGCCACGAACGGCCTTAATGATGAGTGGGCGTTCGGGATCGAAATGGACTTTGATCATGTGCCGCCGAAATTGCTCGTCATGCCCGGCAAGTACAAAGGCAATTACTTCATTTACATTGAAAGTGGATTTCGACTGGCGCTTCTCGCCCGTCATTTCGTCAAACGCAGAGACGCGCTTCTGGAGTGTCACCAGTTGATCCTCAAGCGAACGCATAGCGGCTTGCTTGTCTTGTGCGGCAGCAGACGCCAGAACGCGAAGCGTATGCCTGACCGCTCGATCAAGCTCGTGAAAAATAAACTCAGTCATCAGGCCAATGCCAGCCAGATGGAGGAACTTTTCTCGGTCGCTTTCTGAGCGAGCAACCGACTTGTCCAACGTCGCGACCATTGTCGAGCACTGATCCATCAGATCGCGCGCCTTGAGGCCTACCTCACGAGCCAACGGAAGCTGGTCGCCAGACAGGTTGCTCTGCAGATTTTTCAACGCATCGCCGAGTTCGTCATGCGTGCGACGAAACTGCTGAGCATTGGCAATCTCGTCGCGTTTTGAGGTCTTTTCCAGCGTATCGGCAGAGTTGATCAATTGACGCATGTCGATGTGAACCGCCACCATGAGCATCTTGCGCAAGGCAGCTTCCGCATCCGATTCGATGAGGCCTTGGCGATTCGTCTGCTCGCTCAGCGCCAAATGTGACGAATGGATCAAAACCTGGCCGATTACCTGGCCTCTGTTAAGCTTGAAGCCGGATTCGCCGAACGCGTTGCGATCCAGCGCCAACCAGTCATCGCCGGGCTCACCATAAGGTAGAACTCTGTAGCCGTGACGAAAAAGCATGGGACCACCGGCCCACTCGGTGATTAGGTTTCTGGTAGCCTGCTGCTTTTCTGTCAGGCCTTCGATCGCGTCAACGACGAGGCGATTATACCAATATATATCTGCTTCGAAAGGCCCGAGATCGATCAACGCTTGAGGACGGATCCGAATATTCTCGAAAGCCGCATGGCCCTTTTTTCCACGCTTTTTTGAATCGCGCTGAGCCATGGAGTAGATTTCGGCGCCACGATATGTCGCGGAGAGCGCCTTGTCGCGCATCCGGTAATGCGTCGAAACCTTGAGGACTGGCTCGCTCTGCCCATTCTCGCTCTTCTCGAACGAGAACCGGATCGTGCAGACCGCATGCGCTGCATCTAACAGCTTCTGCGGGACGGAAGGCACCAAGACGCGGCTGCCATTGTAACGGACGATCAGCTTATCCTGCGCGAGGCCAGTAAACGGATTTATCATCCTCGCAACGCGCCCACGGATCACATCGTCAAAACGGCCAGGCGTCCAGTCTGCATTGAGCATCGACACCTGCACGACAGTTCCCTGGTCGCTTGGCTTCCCCTTTTTTGGTCCCGCGACGGGATAGATATTGATTTCTTCGATCGGGACCTCGCGCTCGTGGGAGAACAGACCCCAATTTATTCGAAGCCGACCGATAAAAGGCTGTTCCGCAGTCTCGGAGGTAACAAGCAAACGGTCGCCTAGGCGCATCGTTGATAGGCGACCCACGCCCTTGTCGCCCAGAAACTGAGCACCCTCCATATTTTCAGCGCGGCGTGAGCGCGTTCCGATAGTAAGGAAGACCTTGTCTAGGTCCTCCAGCGACATGCCGCCGCCACGATCGGTGACCTTTATCCAGTTGTAGCGCGCATAACTGGCTATCAGCGCCACTCTGAAACGGTTCGCATCACCCTGGTATCGCTCGAGGCGAACCATGAACTCCGCAACTGCAGCACGCGGAGCGCTATCGATCAAGCCATCGCGCACGATTTCAAGCACGTCCTCTGGAGCAGCGCCTTCGTCCAATTCCTCTAACGCCAGAGCGTAACTGCTATGCCGCAGCACGATTTGCGCTTCGATCTCGATCTTTGGAGAATCGGCATCGACAGCATTCTTGATCAGCTCGTAAATTGCGACTTCATCCGAACTGATCAGTTCTTTGCCAAGTTCCAGGACTGTCCGAGCGGCAAACTTAAACGCCATTGATTATTGTCCACCCCAGCCGAGCCTTGCCTAAGAGCAAGATGCCGCATTCCCTAGTATCGGCCCCACTGCGATAATGAAGTCCGTAATCAGCCGCGTAAACCCCAAGGATGAGGTTTATCATTTGGCAAGGCAATCGCATCGATAAGCTCCTCCGATAAGGGACCGTCCGATCATAACGAGCAGATCAGACAGCCCTCCGGCTCGACGTCATCGACTTCGGCACCGGCAATCACTGCGGAAAGCGGCAGGTTTTCTCGGCGAGCTACGCGGTTCGCATTGGATTTCTCCCAGTTGCGCTCGATCGCCTCCATGCGCTCCGGACGCTCTAATTCTGCAAGCGACTCCCTGCTGCACCATGTGAAGCCGTCGCTGACTAGTGCGCTGCGCTCCTCATACCATTTGGCCTTCTCGAACAGGTCAGGATGCTTGCGCTTGAGTCGGACCCATTCGATCTTCTGCTGGTAGAAGCAGAAGTAGCAACCTGACCGCGAGCGGCCCCACTCCATGTAGGGCGGAAGGCCGAGACCGCTGTCCTCGAGTATCCGCATGATGTCGGCGCGGACGAGGCCGTCCTCCTGAAACGGGTAGACGGCAGTGATGTTTGGCTTGGTGCTGATGTAGCCGGTCCGGTTCTCGTCGGCGCGCAGGCCGACATAGTTGATCGTCGGATCGTCGCCGATGTAATTCTCGAATGGCTTCAGCTTCAGCATCTTCGTGCACCACCGCCGGTGGTTCGAAGGCAGCATGTCACCGTAAACCGCAAGCCAGTGTTCGAAAGTGTCCTCCGGGGTGGTCCGCGTAACGGGCTGCCCCAAGATGCTCTCCAGTCTCGCCATGTAGTCGTAGGTCTCGGGCAGTTCCTTGCCCGTGTCGTGGAAGATATATTCCATATCGCTGACGCGGTCGCGAAGATAGACGGCGAGCGCCGCGCTGTCCTTGCCGCCGGAGAGGCTGAGGATGTGACGAGTCTTCAACTGGCCGTCCTTGCATTCGGTTCGGGGACGACCTGGTCGTCATGCTGCATGCTCTCGAGCGACAGCAACGCGGCGACGGTGTCCAAGCTTAGGTTAGCATCCGCCGCCATCCGCTCGATGCTGTGGATCGCGATGACTTGGTCGGAGCTCAGCTCATCAAGATCGACGATGACCGATCGTTCCTCGCCGTCCGCGCGGGTCAAGGAGACGCGAACTGCCTTGCGCTTGGAAGCGTTCTCGCCAAAGGCGGCGGCCTCGACGCGCCGGAAGTGCGCAGCCAAGTCCGCGAGGCGCGATCGCCACATCTCGACGTCATGGTCGAGCCAGCGCGAGGGAGGTTTGCCGATAATGGCGCCGCCGAGAGCCTCAGTCCACGAGTCTTCGCCAAGCGCGCCGTCGGCCAGCCTGGTGGCGAACGTCCGCAGCTGCTGCTCGCGAATTCTGAAGACGAGCCCTGCGGCTCGGTCGATGATCGCGGCACGGTCCGGTGCGTCCAGCGCCGCGAGCGCCTCGATCCGCATTCCTTCAAGCAACTTGGGGTAGCAGCTGCGCAACTCCGTCACTGCGGCATCGAGTCGCTTCACGAACCGGGTCGCAAGCTCGCGATCGGGACGGGCATTCGGCGCGAACGGTTCACTGCCACAAGCAATTGGCAGCTCATCGAACACTAGGTCGATGGGACTCCGCGCCTGGGAAAGGACCTTTCTGACGTTGCGCGCCTCGATGCTCAGTGCAGATGAATGTTGGACGTGGAAAGGCAGCTCCACGCCAAATTTGATCAGCGGATCAACTACGGTCCTGATGCCACTTTCCACGGGTGGCTGACCGAGAAGGGCCGCGATCCGGTGGAAGACGTCGGCGCGGACCCCCTCGAGCGACACCCACTGGAGGGTGAAGTGTTCGGGCGATTTGAGCATGCGCATAAACGCGGCGCCGTCGAGCCTCGTGCAGTAGGTTCCGCGCTCGAACAACGCCACTCGATATCCCGCCGCGACTAGGTTTATGGCGAGAAGCAGCGAGCACAGGCCACGCCGGACACCAAAGGGTTTCGCTTCGATCTCGGCATAGAGGTCGATGAGCGCCACACGGTCGCCATCGTTCGCGAGCCGAGCCTGCATCGCGTCAAGCGCGGGACGTAGCCGCAATGGATCGGCGTCGAGGGGTGGAGGGGCTAAAGTCCAAACACCGCCCTCCTCGCGATGCACATTTCCTCGCCGCAGTAACGAGAGATAGAGCGCGCGCTCGGGAGGATTCTTGTTTGGCTTGAATCCCAGCTCGGGATCGAGCGGCCGATCGAACATAGAGTCTATCAGGCGCTGTCGCGCGCCGGCACCGGCCGTCGTCAGCGCGTGTCGGTTTACGAGTTCGTTCTCGACTTTCGGCGCCTCAGAGTAGACCGCGTCGCACAGCGTCGAGATGCGGACGTGGGCAGGATTCAGCAGCGGCTGCGCCTTGCCATTCCAGAACAGGTCCAGTGGATCGCTCGGAGCATGGCCTCGCAACCCCAGCGCCGATTCAATCGAGGCGCAAAGCTTCCTCTCCAGCTCAGCGACTGTTCGTTCGATCTCCGCGGCCGCGTAGGCGTCCTCTTTCAGTTCAGCTGCGTTTGCCACCACCCATCTGTGACGAAGCAGGTCGATCATCGGTTGACCAAACTCACCATTCGTCGGGACAGCCGCAGCCAGCATCGTCGAATGCTCCGCGGTGACCTCTGCCGCCCATGCGCGCGCGATGCGCAGCTCATCGTCACTGCCGCAGATCACCGCAACCAGACCGCCGTCCGCATCGCCATGTCCGGCATACCCCGCGAGGGCGGAGGCATAGGTGCACCTAACCGCGAACCGCCGGTTGGTTCCTGTCGTCACCGAGTGCCGGCGCGCCAAGACGTGCGCGCGGATGGGCAGGGCCGACAGATGCCTGGGAAGTTCGCGCAGAACCTGCTTCGCATCGACCTCGCGCTCCGCGTCAGCCCAGATCGCCGAAAGGTCGACACGGCGGCTCGTCCATAGACGTAGCTCCAAGCGCCCTGGGCGTTGAAACAGCAGTCCTCCATCCGCCAGCCGACGGATTGCGCTCCCGACTTCGTCCGCAGAGAACGCCGGTACGAGGACGTCTCGAACGCTATCCATGGTCGCCGCTAGGTCGGGGGCATCGAGCAGATTCAGAACGCCGATGGTCTTGAGGACCGCGGTCTCGATCGGGTCTGCATCAGCCGCCCGTTCAAGGACCGCACCGATGCGATCCCACTCGCCCGTTCCTGCACGTGAGGTAAGACGATGACCGAAGGACGAGGCGACATAGTCGAAGAAATGGTGAATCCCGTAGAGGCCATCGACCACCGGCGTCGCTGCGGCGAACGCCCTGAGGCTGTTCGGCTCCTCGCTTGCGGCGAAACCGAACAGTGAGCGCTCGTTCTGGCCGAAGGTCGCGAAGAACCGCGCCATGACCGGGACAGCGGAGGGATGGACCGGCCAGCAGCCGGCTGCGGCGGCGCCGTTACGAGGTCCAAGCCAACCAAGTGCGCGGACGCGCCGGACGGCATCGTCGTGCGCCTTGCGGACCTTTGCTGGCAGTAAAGCTTCCTCGACGCCCAGCGCCGCGGACAGAAGGGCGGCCGTATGCGAGAGGGGATGGTCGAATACCAGTTCCTCGAAACGCTCGGCTACCTTCTGCCACTCGGTCCGTCGCGCGGCGCGCCAGTCCTCGCCGTAAGATTGGAAGCCCTTATGGAGGATGAGGATTACAGAGAGCGGCACGTCCCCAGAGCGAGAGGCCGCCTCGGCTAGCGCCTGCAGCTGGTAAACGTCGGCGCCATCGTCATCGCCCGTATTCTCAACGAACTTGCCCATCTCGTCGACGACAAGTAGCAGGCCATCGAACTGGCCTGTGGCGTGCAGCCTGTCGCGCAACTCAACGATCGCTGCGAAGGGATCCTCGACCGCTAGCACCTCCCCTGATGCTTTCGTGCCGAGTAGGCCCTTCGTGGCGACGGCCTTGCGGATTGAGGATGTCAGGGCAGACGCAAGCCCGTCACGCGACCCGGTAACGAGAAGCGGAAACATGCGGGGCGCGCCGCCAATGGACTCAGCAAGCTGGCACACCGGCATTGCTTGGTCGCTCAGCCGAGGGTCGAGTGCCTGGACTAGCGCCAGGGCCAGCGCAGACTTACCCACTCCAAAGTCGCCGATCACGCGCCAGGCCCTGCGGGTTGAGCGTTCCTGCAGTCCGGTGATGACTTCGGAGGCGACGCGCTCGAGCCAAGGCGTCAAGACGAACGAGCGTCCCGCAGCTGGATCGCTGACATCTCTTTCCAGCGCCACCGACCGGTAGAACATTCCGGGCTGGCCTAGGAAATCGCCGACGGTCGTCGCACGGCTCATGCGTAGATCTCCCGGAGTCTTGCATCCGGGTCGGGTGTGCGGACGGCCGTGACGCTTCCAGAATCGCCGGACGGCCGATAGCTCCACAGAGCATTTGTGCGGTCCAGATGGTCGCGCAGGTCGTCGGCTTCGAGTCTTAACGTTGCGCCTGGGGAGCCTTCCGCGTGCGCAATATCCCTGAATGAGACGACGGATTCCGCGCCGTGCCGTTCCTGCCAGAAGCTAGCGATCGCATAATCGACGACCGCGGCGCCGATCTCGGAGATGGGGATGCGCGATAGCGCGAACACAGGCTCGATCCGATCGACACCACCGCGTCGCCGGCCAAGCCTGGCGACAAGACCCAGATCTACGAGCGGCCCGTCGAGGGCGTCCTCCGGCGAGGCCGAGCTCAGTGAACCAAGATAGCTGTGAAGGAAGATGTCGCCGTGCTGGACCAAGGTCACGTCAGAATGCCCATATCCGAGCCGCTGACCCTCGAGACGCATCTCCGCGAGCAATTCAGAGCGAGTGAAGTCGGGTCGCATACGGCGGTATAGGATATGGCGCCACGCGAAGAGGGGGCTCTCTACCGGCGTGCTTAGCTGCCAGTGCAGAAGCCACTGTGTTTCGACCCGTTCGATGTAGGGATCGAGGCCATCTTCCGCGAACACGGCCTCACCGAACGGCAACAGCTTCCAAGTGCCGCCCCGCGCCGAGGCTACACCGAACGCATCGAGCCAGAACCGCAGGGATCGCACCATGTTCTTGCCGAGGCCCAGCTCGAGGATCGCTCGCTCGTCGTCCTGGAGTGCTGCGGGATCTCTCGCGATCAGACGCACCGCCTTGGGGAGCCACGCGAAGCGGCACGCGAACGTCTCATGCCCGCTGAAGCGGGGGCGGATGGCAACGGCGTTCATGCATATCTCCGGACGGATTCGGCAGAAGAGAGGGCCGCGGCGATAAGTGCTCCAGCCTCCTCGACCTCCTGCTCCGTGTTCATCTTACCCAAACCGATGCGCACCGCACCCTCCCTCGCCCAGTCGGAAAGACCCATTGCCATAAGGACATGCGAGGGCCCAGGCACGCCGGACTGGCAAGCCGCGCCGGTCGATACCGCTACACGACCCCACAGACGGCTGACGGCGACATCTCCTGGCACGTGAGGGGTTGAGACGTGCAGGCTCCCGGCCAGCCGTTGGCTGGGACTCCCGTTGATTCTTAGCCCCTTCACCGCATCGAGCAGGTGCGCCTGAAGTGCGTCGCGCATCAGCAGCAGGCGCGCTTCGTCGTCGCCGGACTCCTCCACTCGCAGTTGCGCAGCGAAGGCAAGCGCCGCCGCCGATGGCACGTCGGGGCTGCCGAATACGTCGTGGGCCAAGGCGGCTGACGAAGTTGCCAACGTGCCTATGAGTGCGCCGGCGCGACGGGGACCGTAGAGCTTGGCTCCGCTGACGACGACGAGATCGGCGGCGACGACGTGCTTCATGTTGATGCGCCCGGCGGCTTGACTGGCATCGATCAGGTGTCGCGCGCCGCTGCGCGAGACCAGCTCGCCGATGGCTTCAAGATCGGTGACGGTGCCGACCTCGTTGTTCACCGCCATGGTGCATAGGAGATCCACTCCATTGTTCAGAGCGCGCTCGATGGCTTCGACTTGGGGTGCCCCCACCCCGTCGACCGGAAGCACGGTCAGGTGAACGCGTCCATCCCGCTCAGCCCGGTGCAATGATGAGAGGAGAGCGGGGTGTTCGACCGCTGTCGCGGCGATCCGAGGGAGGCGTTTGCCGGCACGAGCGATCGTGTCTTCGATAGCGAGCCAGAGTGCTGGAGATGCGCCAGGGGTGAACGTGACGTCCGCGGCATCACTCCCAAGGGTGTGAAGCAGGGCCTCAGCGGCTTCGTCCAGCTCACGCTTCGCCTGCACACCCGCGGCGTGCTCCGAACTGTTCGCATTGCCCGGTGCTGAGAGCATGGCAAGGCCGTGACGCTCCACAACGCGCGGATCGATGGGTGTCGCGGCCATGTTGTCCAAGTAAATAATCAAGTTACGCCCGGCCCCATATCATGCTGGTTACGCTACACGACGGCGATTTGCAGGTCACGAGCTTATTGCATCGGCCAGGCCTTTTCCGCCATATGTGTTGCCAAGCCTGTCGCCTGCGGCTGTATTGACTTAATGCATGAAATAGCGACCACGCCTGACGGATCCAACGGGAGGGAAGCGAGGCACAATCCGGACTGGACCCGGGACGAGACGATCCTTCTGTTCAATCTCTATCTGCGTGCGTCGCGTACGGAGAATACCCATCCGGAGGTGATCGCGCTTTCGCTGGTCCTTCGGGCCGCCGACCAGTGCTAGGAGCACGCCATTACGCGTGCTATGGCTGTGGAGACGGCTTCCATTTCCGAGTGGTAAGTGTGACTTGTAATGAACGGTGCAGGGCTGTCAGCGTGACATACGTTGACAATTTGCCGCGTATACGCCATCTACAGACTTACATGAGTGAATTACTGGTCGGTTCGGATTGCGATTCGGGCTGTTTGTGGGTCGCTCTGCGGTACGTTACGGTCGGGTAACCGGTGTTAGGTGCGTATATGCGGAGATCGTACTGTGCAGGCGCAGGTTTGAAGCTCGTCTCAGTCCTTCGCGAAGGACTCTAAAACACCCCCTGCTAGACCAGCCGGTCGCAGGGCGTAGCGTTTAAATGGAGATCTCCACGTACGCTCGATTTCCCGCTCACTACATCCTGCAATATGTGGCCAATTGCACGTCCATTTACGTTCATTACGTCAAAATGGAACCCGGGGTCGCTCTTTACCCCGTAGACGTGATATGCATTGAGCAGATGGAAGCCGTCTTTGCGACTTTCTAGGCCGATCGTCTGAACAGTCTTGTGGAAATGATCCTGCTGAAAGCCGGTATCCGCATCGAGCATATAGGCGCCGGTAATACCGGGCTTTTTCGGATTGGCGAAATCGCTACGATAGAGCGCTACATGATAATCGGAGAGAATTTCTGCAAAGCGTGCGGGGTCAGCCTGTACTGCCTTAGCGATAGCGTGGCCGCCAACCCGCTGAAAATTACGATCAGGTGCTAGTGGCGCATAGAGCGATTTGACGCGCTGAGTTACGGCAGCCATCACGCCCTCAACGATGGGTTCAAAGTCATCGATCGCAGCCTTGAGATCCTTAGTCGCGGGGAGCTGGGGGCTAGCAAGGCGTAGAAACAGGACGCCGCGCCCGAGATGGTCGAATGCTTCGTCGAACATTTGGTCGGAGCAGATAAGGACGACAATCTGCGGGCGCGAGCGCGCACAGGCGCTGACGTTGGTTTTGGCGTGCTCGCAGGTGGCTCGACTTCGCTTGCCCTTACTCGCTTCCAGCGCACAAGGTTGGTCCAGCTTACGGCAGAAATTGGTCGCGCTGCCTTCGCCGAAGATTACGTTGTTGGCAGCGTGGACCAGCCCGCGCAAATACGCGGCGCGCTTCTGCGCTTTCACTGGATAGGTCCGGCCGATGATGCGCACAGATCCGGCCTGATAGGATTTCTGAAGCTCGGATGCTTGGCGCTCGACACCAGGATCGTCGAAGCCGCAAAGCAAGTAAAGCCGCTTTAGCGGGACCATCGAAGAGCGCCAGCCTAGCGAGCGTCGCGAAGATGCTTGAGCACGGCGACGGGGATTGACCAGCCAGCAGCTACTGCAGGCGGCAAAATATCGACAATCGCGAGCAATTGTTCGAGCTGGCCGGAGCCCCCGCGCGGATGCGCGACCGCGCGTACAGGCTTTGCTGCCATGATTAGCTTCGAAACCGGCGCACCAACATCGCTCGCCCACTGCTCCACGCGGCGCTGGACCTCGATGCCGTCGACCGGTGCGTCGGACGGCGCGCCTAGGACATAATTTTCGGCAATTTCGAGCCATTTGCCTAGCGCCGGCATCTCAGTAGCATCGGTGAAGCCAACTTTTTCGAGGTTCAGGAAGCGGCGCTTGCCATCGAGTGGACGAATGAACGCCGCCCAGACTGCACGGTGGAAGCGTAGCGGCGCTACGTCCGAAACAACATTCGTATCCGAACCGCCGGCGCCGAGCGGCGCGACGAAATAGACCCCGGCTGGGTCCTCGGTGATTACGAAGGTGTCTTGGCAATAGGCCTCGACAAAAGTGGCAAGGCGACGCCGGGTCTTTGGCAAAACAACCTTTTCGCAGTCTGCCAGGGCGTTCAGATGGCGTTCGAACGGTACGCCAACACGCTTGGCAAATTCTCCGCCGACGAAGGTCAAGCGTACGGGGGCTCCTTTGCGATCATCAAATGCAGCATCGACAAGCCCCGTCAGATATATCTTAATGCTATCGATTGAAGAAAGTTGTTCGGCTAGGTCGGATTCAGGGCTCGTCATCAGTGCACTAGTACAAGAAGATGGCCGATGCGCAAGGCGTGGCCCAGCTCAGTATTGTGGTCACTACGCATCATGAACGATTGTATCGAAGAAGCACAGTTAGTGATGAACCAATGTCAAGATTCAGCCCACGCCGCCGCCGGTGCGAATGTCCGCATTTAGGGGCACTGGTGCCAGACCAGTTGATGGAAACGGAATGATGGGTTCCGACGAGAATGGCGTTCACGCGCTAGCTGGCGAACGGCATAAGTTGATCGAATCCCGCCGGATTAGCAGAAGACGGACTGCACCAGCGTCGTAAATATATGTCGGCAGATAGCCGACTAAAGCCTACGGTAGCACGCCGCGAGGGTCGATTGATCACGATCTCCAAGCCCCGCCCATCGACGTTGGCCGACCGCAGGGCAGTATAGAATCGCGCTCCAATTTTGATCGTGGCCCAAGATTGGCAAGAATGGTCAAATCTGTAGACTGCCCCAAAGCTCATCTCTGGAGACTCCAAATGCCCCGCGTAGCGCTTTATGCCCGCTATTCCGACGATAAGCAGAGCCCTGCATCGATCGACGATCAGTTTTTGATATGCCGTGAACAGGCGGCGCGCGAAGGCTGGCGGATTGTCGCTAATTATAAAGATGCAGCGATCTCGGGCGCGAGCGTCATACTCCGTCCTGGCATCCAGTCACTTTTGCAGGATGCTCAGATGGGGCGCTTCGACATTCTGCTAGCCGAGGCGTTGGATCGGGTGTCGCGCGACCAGGCCGACGTCGCCACGCTTTACAAGAATCTCCAGTTCGCCGGTGTGAAGATCGTCACCCTGGCCGAGGGTGAAGTTTCTGAACTGCATGTCGGCCTCAAGGGCACTATGAACGCGCTGTTCCTCAAGGATCTTGCAAAGAAGACCCATCGCGGTCTGCGCGGCCGCGTCGAGAAGGGCAAATCCGGGGGCGGGCTTTGCTTTGGCTATGACGTCGTGCGGCGCTTCTCCAGCGAAGGCGAACCGGTCCACGGTGAGCGCAGCATCAATGCCGCCGAAGCTGAAGTCATTCGCCAGGTTTTCCGACAGTTCGCCAACGGGCTCAGCCCCCACGCAATTGCCTGCCGCCTGAATGACTCCGGGATTTCAGCACCAACGGGCAAGCTCTGGACATCGACCACGATCCGCGGCCACGCCAAGCGCGGCACCGGCCTGCTCAACAATGAACTCTATATCGGCAAGCTCGTCTGGAACCGGCTGCGCTATCTGAAGAACCCGCAAACCGGCAAGCGGGTCTCCCGCATCAATCCCAAATCCGAATGGATTGTGACCGAGGTTCCCGACCTGCGGATCGTGGATGAAGAACTCTGGCAGGCCGTGAAGGCGAGGCAAGAGAATATCGCGATCCAATATGTCGACGTCATCGAGGCAACACGCTCCGCCCATACAGCTCTTAATCGCACGCATCGCCCGAAAAGCCTGCTGTCCGGCCTGGTTTACTGCGGCTGCTGCGGCGGTCCTTATTCCCTTCGCGGGCAGGGGCGGTTTGCCTGTTCGAACCATGTTGATACGAAAAGCTGCGCGAACGGGCATAGCATCACGCGCGACAAGCTGGAAGCGCGCGTCCTTGATGGTCTGCGCGATCGGATGATGACCCCCGATGTCGCGGCAGAAGCCATTCGGACCTATGTCGAGGAGAGCAACCGGATCAACCACCAGCGCCGCGCGTCGGAAATCGCTGATCGAACCGACCTGCAGAAAGTCCTCAAGGCGATCAAGGGCCTTGTGACACTCGCAAAGGAAGGCAAGGGCACACGGGCGCTTGTCGATGAGATTTTGGAATTGGAAGCGCAGGAGGATGCGATCCGCGCCCGGCTCGCTGCGGCACCGGTGGATGTTCCAGACATCCATCCCAACATCTCCGAGATTTATCGGCGCAAGGTCGAGCGACTGACGCACGCACTATCGCAGCCGGAAGAGCGCCAGGAAGCCGCCGATGCGTTGCGGGCGCTGATCGAGCGCATCGACCTCACGCCCGGAGCGAAGCGCGGTGAGGTCAACGCCATGCTCTACGGCGAGTTTGGCCGGATCCTGGAGTGGATCGAACAGCGTCGGTTGGCCGAGAATGCACAAAGCCCCAACGCTTTGGCGTCGGGGCTTTGTGGAATGTCGGTTTCGGTGGTTGCGGGAGTAGGATTTGAACCTACGACCTTCAGGTTATGAGCCTGACGAGCTACCGGGCTGCTCCATCCCGCGACACTGGGTTTGATCCTCAAGCTCTTCCAGTTAGAAAGCTACGAGGTGTAGGTTTTTGTCATCATGAATGGGTTTTGATCCGAACTGTGTTTACGTTTATGCGCCTGCTTCAATGCCTGGCGACGACCTACTCTTCCAGTGCTTGAGCAATAGTACCATCGGCGCGGTCTGGTTTCACGGCCGAGTTCGAGATGGGATCGGGTGGGTCACAGACGCTATGGTCACCAAGCAATGAAGCAGGCGCATAAGCGTAATTGGGTTCGGGTTTTAATCGATGCCGTGCACATATTGTATAGACCTGTTTATCGGGCTGCGAAGATTATCCTTATCACCGTCAACGACGTTACTGGTTGGACCAGCATTGTCATTGATGGTGGGACTCTCAAGCGCGAAAAGAGCAATTAGGACTGGTTAGCTCCATGCGTTACCGCACTTCCACATCCAGCCTATCAACGTGGTGGTCTTCCACGGCTCGATGAAATC